>NZ_BAAHAR010000001.1:195295-266572 GCF_054777395.1 Nocardiopsis oceani | reverse complement strand
AGACGATGGGCCATGCGGGTGCCATCGTGTCGGGTTCTTCGGGTACGGCTGCGGCCAAGAAGGAGGCTCTGGAGGCTGTGGGTGTCAAGGTCGGCAAGACCCCGACCGAGACCGCCCAGCTGGCCCGTGAGCTCTTCTAAGAGGTTCGCCCCGTAGGGCTTTCGAACGGCTCCGCCCCGCCGCCGGATTTCCGGTAGGCGGGGCGGAGCCGTTTCGCTGAGCGGGTGTCAGCCTTCGCTGATCCGGCCGGGCCCGCCTCCACCCTGCAGGCGGCGGTGGCGGTTGTAGGCCAGTTGCCCGGCGAGCGGCCCGACCACCATCAGACAGAAGAACCCCAGGAAGATCGCGATGGGGACGAGGCTGCCGTTGACGAGAACGGGCACGCCCCACACCAGGAGCAGGAAGCCTCCCCAACCGAAGAGCCCGCCGATGTTCGCCCCGTGGCCGCGCGGCTGCGGGGCTCGGTCGTCCGCTGCTTCCGCGGGCTCGGGAGGGCCTGCGGAGTGTGCCACGGGGGCAGGTTCAGGAGCGGCTGACCCCTTCTCCGCCCCTCCGGTGAGGGAGCCGGGACGTAGTGCCCGGGGGAGGTCGTCGAAGAGCGGGACCAGGTCGCCGTTGGTGACCGCCTGTAGGGCACGGTCAGTGCGTTCCTCGTGCTCGTCGATGCCGAGACGGCCTTCTTGGAACGCCGTGCGCAGGTGAACCAGCGCTTCGTCGCGTTCCTCATCGGACAGGCGATAGCGATCGGGTTCGAGTTCTGCCATCTGGCATCCTTCGTAGGGGGCGGCCTCTCAGCTTACGACGTATCGCGTTTGCAGAAGGTTCCCCGCCGGGGCGATGCGGACACGACACGCGCGGCCGGGATACCACGGAGCATTCCGGTCCCTGGCAGCATAAGTCGGGTGAGTACGCCAGGATCTCCCCCCGACCGAGGCCGACAACCGAAGCGGTCCAAGACCGGAGCCGACGGCGGATCCGGGAGCGAGCCCGCGGCCGAGACCGGGCCCGCCCGGCCGGTCTACTCCACCGGCGGGATCGCCGCCGCCTCCGCCGCGGGTATCGGGCTGGCGGTGATCATCACCCTCACCATGGTCGGGTGGGTGGCCGCGCCCCACGACACCTTCGGTGAGGACATCGCCGACCTGTTGCGCGGCGCCGTCCTGGCCTGGTTGGTGGGCCACCACGTCTCCTTCGCGATGCCCGAAGGCGATATCAGCCTGCTGCCCCTGGGGCTGGTGCTGCTGCCGGGGCTGCTGCTGTACCGTTTCGGCCGGTGGTTGGCCCGCAGCTGCGAGATCGAGCGGCTCAGGCACGTGTACCGGGCCGCACTGGCCATCGCCGGCCCCTACGCGGCGATCGCGGGCACGCTGGCCCTGCTCGCGCACACCGAGGCTTTCGAGCCGAGCATGCCTCGCGCCCTCCTCATGGGCTTCCTGACCGCGTTCCTCGCCGGGGGGCTGGGCGTACTGCGCCAGCTCATGAGGGACAAGGGCGTGGCCGTGGGCGACCTCCTCGACCTGATGCCCGCTCGGTCGCGGTCGCTGCTGGTGGGGATGCTCGCGTCGACGGGGACGCTGCTGGCGGGCGGGCTGCTGCTGTTCCTGACGGCGCTGGCGGTGAACCTTCCCGAAGCGATCGACACCACGCGGGCGCTCGGGCCCGGCGTGGTGGGCGGTGTGCTCCTGGTACTCGTCCAGTTGGCCTACCTGCCCAACGCGGTGGTCTTCGCGGTCTGCTACGCGCTCGGCCCGGGTTTCGCGGTGGGTGAGGCCACGGTGGTCGCACCCACCGGGGTGTCGGTGGGTGCGGTGCCCGCGCTGCCGATGCTGGCGGCGCTGCCCGCCAACGGAGCCGCTCCGGCGCTGTCACTGGCGGCGCTGGCGGTACCGTTCGTGGCCGGGGCGGTCGGCGGGGTGCTGACCCAGCGCAGCGCGCCGGACGTGGTCAGCGAAGCGGCACCCCTGTGGGGGTTCGTGTGCGGTGTGACGACGGGGATGCTGTGCGCCGCGCTGGCCGCGTTGGCGGGCGGGGCGCTCGGTGCCCAACGGCTCACCGAGGTGGGCCCCTCGGCCTGGCAGGTCGGCCTGGTGGCCGCCCTGGAGGTGGGTGTGGCCGCGGCGGTGGCGGCGTGGATCGCGAACTGGTGGTACTCGCGCAAGCTGAGCCGCACTGTGGTCACTCAGCGGGAGGAGGCCAAGGCGGAGAAGAGTTCGGAACCCTCGCCGCCGGTCGTGGAGCTGCCTCCGGACGTCCCGGTGGGCAAGGGACTGGCCACGGTGACGGCGCTGCACCGCCGTGGGGAGGAGGCCGACGACGAGGTGGAGGAGGAGCCCACCATCGTCGAACGGCGGGCCGAGCTCAAGCGGGTGCGAGAGGCCCGCAAGCGGGACCGTGCGGTCGAGCGCCAGGCCCGGAAGGAGGCCCGTGCGGAGCTGCGGGCCCAACGGCGTTCGGAGAAGCGCGCCGGGGGAGGCGGCTGGTGGCGCCGGGGCGGCCGCACGGACGAGGAGTCCGAGGACGACATGTTCGGCATCACCTACGAGGCCGCCCCCGAGGACATCGACACCACGAACCGGAACTGAGCCGCTCGGGACCGGGCGGCCGGGAGCCGGGCCGCCCGGGAAGCCCGCCCGGGCGGCCCGGCCCCTCAGCTGTCGTTCCGGCCTTCGCGGCGGGTGCCGTGCGGCTCGAAGATGGCGTTCACCAGGTCGGTGCACCACTTGAGCAGTTCCAGGTCGCGCAGCGGCTTGGCGCCCATCCCTCCGGCCTTGGGGACCGGTACGAGGAGGGTCTTCGCGGCTTCCTTCCGCACCGACTTGGGGTACATCCGCCGCAGCCGCAGCTCCTGGGACTCGCGCAGCTCCACGGGGGAGAAGCGGATCTGGTTGCCCTGCAAGACCACGTCTGCCAGCCCCGCCGACTTGGCCAGTACCCGGAACCGGGCCACCGCCATGAGGTTGTCCACCGGCTGGGGCGGGGTGCCGTACCGGTCGGTGAGCTCCTCGTAGGCGGCGAGGATGTCCTCTTCGCTGGTGACACTCGCGATCCGCTTGTACGACTGCAACCGCAGCCGTTCGCCCGGCACGTAGTCGTGCGGGATGTGCGCGTTGATCGGCAGCTCGACCTTGGTCTCGGCCTCGGGGGCGGCCTCCGGGTCGCCCTTGAGCTCGGCCACGGCCTCACCGACCATGCGCACGTACAGGTCGAAGCCCACCCCGGCGATGGTCCCGGACTGCTCGGCGCCCAGGATGTTGCCCGCGCCCCGGATCTCCAGGTCCTTCATCGCCACGTACATGCCCGCACCGGTCTCGGTGTGCTGTGCCACCGTCGCGAGGCGCTCGTAGGCGGTCTCGCTCAAGGGCTTCTCCGGCGGGTACAGGAAGTACGCGTAGGCGCGCTCACGGCCGCGGCCCACCCGGCCGCGCAGCTGGTGCAGCTGCGACAGGCCGTAGGTGTCGGCGCGGTCGATGATCAGGGTGTTGGCGTTGGGCACGTCCAGGCCGGACTCGACGATGGTCGTGGAGACCAGCACGTCGAAGTTCTTCTCCCAGAAGTCGACCATGACCTTCTCGAGCTGCTGCTCGTTCATCTGGCCGTGCGCGTACGCCACCCGGGCCTCGGGCACCAGGCGCTTGATGGAGGCGGCCACCTTGTCGATCGACGCCACCCGGTTGTGCACGAAGAACACCTGTCCCTCGCGCATCAGCTCGCGCCGGATCGCAGCGGTGATCTGCTTGTCCTCGTAGGGGCCGACGAAGGTGAGTACCGGGTGGCGCTCCTCCGGCGGGGTGAGGATCGTGGTCATCTCACGGATGCCCGTCAGACCCATCTCCAAGGTGCGGGGGATGGGTGTCGCCGACATCGCGAGCACGTCCACCTGGGTGCGCAGCCGCTTCAGGGCCTCCTTGTGCTCCACGCCGAAGCGCTGTTCCTCGTCGACGATGACCAGGCCCAGGTCCTTGAACCGGGTCTCCTGGGACAGCAGCCGGTGCGTGCCGATGACCACGTCGACCTCGCCCGAGCGCAACCCCTCGCGGGTGACCTCCACCTCGCCGTCGGTCTGGAACCGCGACATCGGCTTCACCGAGATGGGGAAGGACGCGTACCGCTCGCTGAACGTGGACAGGTGCTGCTGGACCAGCAGGGTGGTGGGCACCAGCAGGGCGACCTGCTTGCCTTCCTGTACGGCCTTGAACGCGGCCCGTACCGCCACCTCGGTCTTGCCGTAACCCACGTCGCCGCAGATCAGCCGGTCCATCGGGACCGACTTGCCCATGTCCGCCTTGACCTCGTCGATCGCGGCCATCTGGTCGGGCGTCTCCACGTAGGGGAAGGCGTCCTCCAGCTCGTGCTGCCACGGGGTGTCCGGGCCGAAGGCGTGCCCCGGCGAGGCCTGCCGCGCCGAGTACAGCCGGATCAGGTCACCGGCGATCTCGCGGACGACCTTGCGGGCACGGCTCTTGGCCTTGTTCCAGTCGGCGCCGCCCATCTTGGACAGGGTCGGTGCCTCGCCGCCCACGTACCGGGTGACCTCGCTGAGCTGCTCGGTCGGCACGAACAGCCGGTCGCCGGGCTGCCCGCGCTTGGACGGCGCGTACTCGATGAGCAGGTATTCGCGGGTGGCGCCCTGGATCTGGCGGCTGACCATCTCCAGGTAGCGGCCGACCCCGTGCTGTTCGTGCACGACGTGGTCGCCCGGCTTGAGCTGGAGCGGGTCGACGGTGCCCTTGCGGCGGCTCGGCATCCGGCGCATGTCGCGGGTGGAGGACTTCTGCCCCGCCAGATCGGTCTCGGTGAGCACCACCGTGTGCACCGAGCGCAGCAGGAAGCCGTGGTCGACCATGCCGGTGGTGACGGTCGCGATCGCGTCCTTGGGCGGTTCGAGCAGGTCGGCGGCGAGCGTCGCACCGAGACCGGCGTCGCGCAGCATCGCCACGAGGCGCTCGGCGGGCCCGTGCCCCTGGGTGACCAGCACGACGCTCCAGTTGTCGTGCAACCAGCTCTTCACGTCGGCCAAGGCGCGCTCGGTGTCGCCGCGGTAGGTGTCCGCGGGTACCGCGCCCACCACGACCGCGTTGTCCTCCTCGCCGGCGTCGTTCGTCTCTCCGGAGCTGAACGGGGTCAGTCCCCACCAGGGCAGACCCAGGTCGGCGGCGATGCTGCGCAGCTCGGAGATGGACATGTAAGCGGACTCGCCCAGGTCGATGGGGGCCTCGCCGCCGGAGGCCGCGTTGATCCACGACGCGTCCAGGAACTCGGCGCTGGTGGCCTCCAGCTCCAGGGCGCGGGCGCGGATCCGTTCGGGGTCGCAGCCCACCACCATGGCGTTGTCGGGCAGGTAGGTGAAAAGCGGCTCCATGCGCTCGGCGAGCACCGGGGCGAACGCTTCCATGCCCTCGACCGACACCCCGTCGGCGATCTTGGTGAGGACCTCGGCCAGGGAGGGGTGCTCGTCGGCCAGGGCGCGGGCGCGCCCGCGGACGGTCTCGGTGAGCAGCAGCTCCCGACAGGGCGGCGCGAACAGGCCGGAGGCGGCGCTGGTCCGCGGGTCGTCGCCGCTCTCGAGGGGCGTGATAGAGCGCTGGTCGGCAACCTGGAAGTACCGGATGTCCTCGACGGTGTCGCCCCAGAACTCCAACCGGAGGGGGTGCTCCTCGGTCGGCGGGAAGACGTCCAGGATGCCTCCGCGCACGGCCATGTCGCCGCGCTTCTCCACCAGGTCCACGCGGGCGTAACCGGTGTTGGTGAGGTTGCTGACCACCTCCTCCAGCGCGACGTCGTCGCCGGGCCGGATCCGGACGGGCTCGAGGTCGCCGAGTCCGCCGACCAGCGGCTGGAGCACGCTTCGTACCGGGGCCACGACCACGCGCAGCGGGGCGGTCAGCGGGTCCGCGGGGTCCGGGTGCGCGAGTCGGCGGAGGACGGCGAGGCGCTGGCCGACGGTGTCGGAACGGGGGGACAGCCGCTCGTGCGGAAGGGTCTCCCACGCCGGGAAGTGCGCCACCGACTCCGAGGGCAGCAGTGAGCTGAGCGCGTCGGCCAGGTCGACGGCCTCCCGCTCGGTGGCGGTGACGGCGAGAACCGGCCGCTCCGCGCCCACGGGTGCGTCGGCCGCCAGCGCTCCCACCATGAAGGGGCGCAGCGCCGCGGGGGCGACGAGGTCGAGATGGGGATCGCGGCCGCCCCGGGCGGTCTCGATCGCGCTGTGCAGCGCCGGGTCCTTGGAGACGTCGGCGAGAAGTCCAATGAGGCTCATAGCACCAAGAATGGAAGTGGTCCGGTTCAGGCGTCGCGCCTGGCGGTTCGTGTGGTGGTGAAGGCGGTTGCTGCCGCGATCTCCCCCGTGACCAGCCTGAACGTCGAAACTCGGACGTGTACGGCGAGCACGGTTGCCACCGCCCCGCGGGTCACCGGGGACGGTCCGTACGTGAGCGTTGACGGTGGTGGGCGGCCGTACTGGATGGGCATGGGCCGCCCGGCTCCCCTCAGCTTAACCAGTCCGCCGGTCGCGCGCGGCCCGGGTTCGGGGGTCGAGTCGGTTCGGGCCCGGTCCCCGATTCCGGGAGAACAGGTCGGGTCACGTTCATGTGAACCCGCCTTGAGCTGCCGCTATTCCGGATCGTGAGATGGGGCGCCCGGTGGGGAGCCACGGCGGGCATACGCTGGGCGCAGGCTTTTACGGACAGCCCCGAGCGGACGGCCCGAGGAGAGGAAGCACGTGGTAAGCGCCCAATGGCAGGGGAACGGGTCGGTCGAGGACACCGGCCGACCGGCAGCTCCGGTCTTCGCCCCAGGTCCGGACGGCCTCGCCCACCTGGAGCTCATTCTCAGCGGAGCCTACCCGCTGCCCGGGTTCATGACTCGGGAGGAGGCGCGTTCGGTGGCGGGGGAGGGCCGCCTGCTCGACGGCCGTCCCTGGCCGGTTCCGGTCACCCTCGAAGTGCCCGAGGAGCTGGTGGCGGCGGAACGGCTCACCCTCACCGACCTGGAGGGGGCGCCGCTGGCGGAGTTGGTGGTCCGAGAGCACTGGGAGAGCACCGGAGAGGTCCCCGAGGAGCCGATCATGGACTCCGGGGGCGTCGGCCCGCGCCACTACTTGGCCGGCGACGTCACACTGCTGCGCCCGCCCATGTACGGGGTGCTGCGCGAGCTGCGCACCGCCCCAGCCGAGGTCCGCGCCCAGCGCGAGCTCGAACTCTCCGCCGACCAGCCCCTGCTGGCGGTGGTCACCGACCGTCCCCTGCACCACCGGGCCCTGCACCAGATCCGGGCCGAGGCCGAGGCACTGGGCAGGGGCGGTGAACGCGCCGAGGTCCTGGTCATCATCGACACCGGCCAGGACGATGAGGGGCTGGCCACCGCAGTCCTGGCGGCCGAACCACTGCTGCCGCCCCGGAGCACGTTCGTCGTGGTCACGCTGCCCCGGGCCGAGGCGCGCTCCGCCGGCCGGCTCGGCGGGGTGTGGACCGAGCGCGACGCCGCCCTAGCCGCGCACGTCGCCGCCGCCCACGGGGCCACCCACGTGCTGGTGGAGGCCGGCGGTGCGGGTCCCGAGACCGAGCGCGTCATGGCCCGCCGGCCCCCGTTGACCGTCCTGGACCCCGAGCCCTGGCGGTACGACGAGAACGAGGCGCTCTGGAAGCCCCGCACCCACGTCGCCCCCCGCGACGTCCTCGCGGAGCTCTCTGAAGAAGAGGTCGAGCAGGAACTGGCGCACGGACGTGAACTGCCCTCCTGGTTCACGCCGGCCCGCGTCAGCGCCGAACTCTCCCGGCTGCGCCCCGCCCGCACCAGACGCGGCATCACCCTGCTGTTCACCGGCCTGTCCGGCTCGGGCAAGTCCACCATCGCCCGAGGGGTCTGCGACGGCATCCGCCGGGCAGGGCGCACGGTCACCCTCCTCGACGGCGACGTGGTACGCCGCATGCTCTCCAAAGGGCTGACCTTCTCCCGGGAGGACCGCGAACTCAACATCCGCCGCATCGGTTACGTCGCCTCGGAGATCACCCGCCACGGCGGTGTGGCCGTGTGCGCGCCGATCGCGCCGTACGCCGCCGGTCGGGCCGAGGTGCGTGCCATGGTGGAGGAGTTCGGGGACTTCTTCCTGGTGCACGTGGCAACACCCCTCGAAGAGTGCGAGGCCCGCGACCGCAAGGGTCTGTACGCCAAGGCGCGTGCGGGGGAGATCCCCGAGTTCACCGGAATCTCCGACCCCTACGAGGAACCGCTCGACGCCGACCTGGTGGTCGACACGGTGGGCGCGGCCCCCGCGGAGTCCGTGGCCGCTGTGCTGACCGCCCTGCGCGAAGGCGGCTGGCTTCCCGTGTCCGACCAGCACGTGAGTGAGGACGACAGTTGAGTGACGCACCGAACCCGGCTGGGCACCGGGTCCTACGCTTGGTCGAGGTGATGGAGGCACTGCGCCGCGAGTGCCCCTGGGACAGTTCGCAGACCCACGAGTCCCTGGCCAAGTACCTCATCCAGGAGTCCTACGAGACCCTGGAGACCATCGAGGACGGCGACTACCCGCAGCTGCGCGAGGAGCTCGGCGACGTGCTGTTGCAGGTGGTCTTCCACGCCGCGATCGGCGCCGAACGCCCCGAGGGCGACCCGGCCCGGTTCACGGTGGACGACGTCGCCGACGCCATCATCGACAAGATGACCCGCCGCCATCCGCACGTCTTCGGCGGTCAGGACGTGTCCGGCACCGACGAGGTGTGGTCGAACTGGGAGGCGATCAAGGCGGCCGAGCGCGCGGAGAAGGCCAAAGCCAACGGCGGCAACGGTGAGACCTCAGTGCTCGACGGGGTGCCCTTCGCCCAGCCTGCCGTACTGCTGGCCTACGAGCTCCAGAAGCGTGCCGTGCGCAACGGTTTCCCCGCCGACCTGGTCGGCGACGACGCTGCCGAGGGCGGAGAGCTGTTCGAGGCGGTCGCGGCCGAACGCGACCAAGGACGCGACCCCGAGACCGACCTCCGGGCCGCCGCCCGCCGATTCGACAGCCGAGTCCGTGCCGCCGAAGCAGCTGCCCGAGCTGACGGGCACGAGCCCCGCGAACTCACCGAAGAACAGTGGCGCGAGTACTGGGCGAAAACCGGCGAGTGACCACTCCGGGCGCGTGTGGTTCAGCTCGCGTCACGACTGGGGATCCAGGTAGCGAAGAACGCACGAACAAGCTGCGTCCCTGAGGTCATATTCGAATTCTCTTGGTGGCTGCGGTGAGTGCTCCAATGGGCTGGGTTCAAGCCCCCGGGCCGACAAACCCCGCCCTGAAAGCCCCACCCGCACCCCAGGGCGTTGTGGACCCCGGCCATACGCGGTGGTGACCCGCACCTGTAAAGCCCCAGCTGCACCGCAGGGGGGTTTGAAGCCCAACGACCTGCTCTTGTAAGCAGCCTGGGGGCGGTCACTTTCGGTGCTCTGCCCGGCCCCGCTGGGATGCAGGTCCGGCGCCGGGTGCGGGCAATCCTCGCCCGCCCTACAGTCCACCTCCTCCGATGTGGGTTTGCCACCCTTGACTCGGGTGTGGCGTAGGCAACAGAGTTCTGTCGTCAATAAGGAGAAACCGCAGGTCCGGCACCGTCCATCCGGCTGCGCTCTCCTTCCGTACGGGAGAACCATGCGACGTTTCGGAAACGCCCTCGCGGCGTTCAGCACCCGGTGGGTGCCGGACGCCTTCGTCTTCGCGATCATCCTGTCCGCCCTGGTCTTCGGGATGGCCCTTTTCCTCACTGACCGCACCCCGATCGGCCTGGTCGGGGATTGGTACGGCGGGTTCTGGGACCTCCTGGAATTCGGGATGCAGATGACCCTCGTGCTGGTTACCGGTTACGCGCTGGCCTCATCGCCTCCGGCCCGCAGGGCGATCGTCTGGGTGGCGGGGCTGGCGCGCGGGCCGTTGAGCGCGGTGGCCGTCACCGCCCTGGGCGCGGCCCTGCTGGGCATCGTGCACTGGGGGCTCGGCCTGATCGCCGGTGCCCTTCTGGCCGTGGAGGTGGCCCGTTCCTGCAAGGAGCGCGGGATCAAGGTGCACTTCCCGCTGCTCGCCGCGGGCGGCTACACGGGCCTGATGGTCTGGCACAGCGGCCTGTCCGGTTCAGCGCCGCTGTTGGTCAACACCGAGGGACACTTCCTGGAGGACCAGATCGGTCTGATTCCCCTCAGCGAGACCATCTTCCAGCCGTTCAACCTGGTCTTCCTCGTCGCGATGCTGATCGGTGCCCCGCTGCTGCTGATGAGCATGCACCCCAAGGGCGACGAGAGCGAGCAGATCGGTGACACCTCCGACGACGGTCCGCTCGGTGGCGGCGGCTCGGGTGGCCGCCCTACCCGCACCGAACTGCGTGTGCTCTCACCCGCCCAGCGCCTCATGCACAGCCGGATCCTGGTGTACGCGGTGGTCGCCGTCGGCCTCGTCTACCTCGTGCCGGCCCTCGTGGCTGACGGCATCGTGGGCATGGACATCAACCTGCTCAACTTCACGTTCCTGATGGCGGGCCTGGGGCTGCACGGGACTCTGGCGAGCTACTCGTCCGCCGCCGCGGAGGGCGCCAAGAACGCTTCCGCAGTGGTCATCCAGTTCCCCTTCTACGCGGGGATCATGGGGATCATGGACAGCTCGGGGCTGCTGGAGATCATCACGCAGTGGTTCATCTCCTTCTCCACCCCGTTCTCGTACCCGTTCTGGGCGCTGATCAGCGCTTGCCTGGTCAACCTCGCGGTGCCTTCGGGCGGCGGCCAGTGGGCGGTGCAGGGCCCGGTGGTCATCGGTGCGACGGAGTCCCTGGGTATCGAGCCGGGTGTGGGTGTGATGGCGGTGGCGATGGGCGACCAGCTCACCAACGGCATCCAGCCGTTCTGGGCGCTGCCCCTGCTGGCCTTGACCAAGCTGCGGGCGGGGCAGATCCTCGGCTATTCGGCGGTCGTGATGCTCTTTGGCATCCTCGTGGCCTCCCTCTGCATCACCTTCCTCACCTGACCCGGATCCTCGTCTTGATGCTCACTGCCTTTCCCGGAGGCCGTCCGGCAGGTTGCGCACGTTGATCACCTCGGTGGCGGGGTCGCCGGGCGCCATGCCGGAGCTGAACATCTCCTGAGGCCGGCGTGCGGAGTCGCTGATGGCCAGCAGCAGGCCCACGATCAGCCAGTTGGCCATCAGCGCGGATCCGCCCGCTGACAGGAACGGTGTGGTCATGCCGGTGAGCGGGATGATCAGGGTGACGCCGCCCAACACGATGAACACGGTGAAGGCGGTGAGGAAGCCGTAGCCGAGCGCGGTGAGTTTGAGGAACACGTCCTTGCACCCCAGGGCGATGCGCAGGGCCCGCTGCGCGAACAGGAACAGCAGGGCCAGCACGGCCATCAGGCCGGTCAGGCCCAGTTTCTCGCCAACGGACACCAGGATCAGGTCGCTGTCGGCGGCGAAGATGTTCTGTGCGTCGCCCTGCTCGAAGCCGGTGCCCAGCAGGCCGCCGTAGGCCAGGGCGATCATGCCTTCCACCACTTGGAAGCTGCCGCCCGCGCTGTGGTAGACCTCCTCGTCGAAGGCGTTCAGCCAGATCCGCACCCGGTTCTGTACGTGTCCGAACAGCAGGTAAGCGACGTACGCCCCGGCGGAGAAGGCCACCAGGCCGATCAGCACCCAGGACTTGCGCGCGGTGGCCGCGTAGAGCACCGCGAGGAACGTGCCGAACAGCAGCAGCGAGGTGCCCAGGTCCCTGGTGCCGACCAGCAGCAGGATCGCCATGCCCCAGCCCACGCCCATCGGGGCGAGGTCCCGGGCGCGCGGCACGCTGAACACCTTCACTCTGCCGATCTTCACGGTCCTGCTGACCAGCGCCAGGATGTCGCGCTGCCGGCCCAGGTAGGAGGCCAGGAAGACCACCAGCAGTACCTTCGCGAACTCCGAGGGCTGCATGGTGAAGGGACCGACCATGATCCACCGCCGCGCGCCCAGGACCTCGTGCCCGATCGGTGACAGCGGCAGAATGAGCAGGACCAAGGCGACCAGGGCGATCAGGTACGTGTACATGGTCAGCCGCCGGGGGTTGCGCACGAAGAACACGGTGCCCGCGCACAGGCCCATGCCGACCAGCGCCCACAGGATTTGCCGGTCGGCTTCCCCGCTCCCGGGGTTGACGTTGCGGGTCATCTGGAGCGCCCAGATCATCGTGACGCCGAGCCCGCTGAGGGCGGTGGCGACCGGGACCAGTACGGGGTCGGCGTACGGCGTCACGAAGCGCATGAGCACGTGCAGGCCGAGCGCGCCGCCCCCGAGGGCCAGCGTGTAGACGAGGACTTGGGTGTCGATCCCGCCGGTGATCGCCATGGACGCGTAGCCCATGGACGCCGCGGTCACCCCGATCGCGGACAGGAGCAGGACGAACTCTCCGCGTCTCTGGCGCGCCGGGCGCAGGGCCCCGTCCGCCGGTTCGGTCTGAGGGTTGGCCATCGAGTCCCCACCATCCGCGCGGGCCTCGCCGTGTGGGCGTGGACAGGGCAGGGCCCACGGCTGTCGATGACTCGAACTATAGGCGCGGACGGGCCCGGGACAAGGGGACCGGCCGCTTCCGGGCGGTTTTGTTTAGAACACCCGAAACGCTGTTGTTCCGCCCGGAAGCGGTCGGGGCTCTCATCTGCACGGGGCAGTTCTCACGGGCGCATGCCGGACCTTTACCCGAGGGGTGTCCGAACGCCGGGCTGCGGGCGCGGGGCGTCGAGATCGATCCCCTCGGCTGCCCTGACGATCCGCTGGTCCAAGCCGGACAGGCGTGCCAGGAGGACGCTGAACCGCAGGACCGTGTTGCGCGCGGCGAGTCCCAGCCGGGTGCGCGGGGCGAGGAAGCCGATCCCCGTGTCGGCGATGTCCTGGTTGGCCTTCACGTAGGGGCGCATCCGCGCTTCGTAGGCGTCGAGTGCGGGGCCGAGTTCGTCGTGCCGGGACAGCTCCTGGGCCAGGACGTACGCGCCGACCATGGCGAGAGAGCTGCCCTGCCCGGACATGGGGGAGGGGCAGTATCCGGCGTCGCCGAGCAGGGTGACCCTTCCGCGGGACCAGCGGTCCATGAAGATCTGCTTGATCGAGTCGAAGTAGAAGTCCGGGCTGTCGGCCAGACCGTCCAGGATCCGGCGGCACTCCCACCCGGCCCCGGCGAAGCGTTCGCGCAGGAACTCCTTCTGCGCCTCCTCCGAGGCCCGGTCGATCCCGCCCAGTTCGCGTGCGTGGACGAGCATGAAGGCCTTGGCGCCGTCGAAGCGCGGGGAGTGGACCATCCCGGCGCCCCGGCCGGGCTCGTTGTACAAGCGGGCCTCCCGGTCCAGGCCGAGGTGGTTGGGGACGGTGGAGATGCTGATGACGGCGCCCAGGTACCGGGCGTAGTCGTCCTCGGGGCCGAAGGCCAGGCCGCGGGTGTTGGAGTGCAGGCCGTCGGCACCCACCACCAGGTCGAACACCCGCGGTTCGGAGCGCTGGAAAGCCACCCGGACACCGTCGGGCTTCTCCTCCAGGCCGGTGATGGAGTCGTCGTAGAGATACTCCGTGTACTCGGTGGTGGGTTCGTGCAGGATCCGGGTGAGGTCGCCGCGCACGATCTCCAGGGAACGGCTGTGGTCGGTATCCAGGGTGGTGCCGAGGTCGGCGTAGGCTCGGCCGTCGGCGTGGACGAAGGCGGTCCGGCTGGTCTCGGTGAGGGCGGCCCGGATGGCGTCCAGCGCCCCCATGCGCTCGGCGACGTCGACGGCGGCGCCGCGGATGTCGATGGCGTGGCCGCCGCTCCGTGGCGCGGGCGCCTTCTCCACGACGGTGGTGCGGATGCCGTAGTGGTGGAGCCAGTGGGCGAGGGCGGGCCCGGCGATGCTGGCGCCGGAGACGAGGACGGTTCGAACGGCGGTCATGTGGCCGTCAGAGCTCCTTGGCTGTGGTGGAGCATCCACGTTAGGCAGTTGCTTACCGGGCGTCAAGTAACTTACCGGCCGGAAAGTTCGGGGTAGACTCGCCGGACCGGTGGCGAGAGAACGGGAGCGGCGAGGGTGCCCAGAGCGCAGAACGACACGAAGGCCGAGATCAGGGCGGTGGCCCTGGACTTCTTCGGGCAGAAGGGCTACGAGAAGACGAGCCTTCGGGAGATCGCCGAACAGCTCGACATCACGAAGGCGGCGCTCTACTACCACTTCCCGTCCAAGAAGGACCTGCTGCGGGCGCTGATCGATCCCTTGCGCGACGACACCGAGGAGATGCTCGAGTGGATCGAGGGCGGGTCGGTAAAGGACCCCCGCGAAATCCTGGGGGGCTACTTCGACCTCTGTGTACGCCACAGCACTCTGCTGCTCGCCCTGCTGAACGACATGGGTGCCCTGGCGGAAATGGGGTTCGTCGAGTCCGTCGTCGCCTGGCGCCAGCGCCTGGACCGGGCGCTGGTCGGCCCGGAGCCCGCGACCCCCGCCAAGATGGGTGCCGTGACCGCTTTGGGCGGCATCCAGGACATCGCGGTCATGCTTCCCCCGGACGAGTGCGCCGCCCACCGCGCGGCCGCCGTGGGGATCGCCCTCTCCGCCCTGGAAGCCGGAATGGCCGATAAGGACTAGACCAATGTGGCGGGGTGGGCTCCCGTAGGGGCGGTCGGGGTCGCTAGGCTCGTGTCGGGTCCGGAGAGCGTGGGCCCGAACACCGAAGAGACGGAGAGATCGTGGCGTCCATCGAGTCAGTACAGGCGCGGGAGATCCTTGATTCCCGGGGTAACCCGACAGTCGAGGTCGAGGTTCTGCTCGACGACGGGACCATCACCCGCGCGGGTGTCCCCAGCGGCGCCTCCACCGGCCAGTTCGAGGCCGTCGAGCTGCGTGACGGCGGCGAACGCTACGGCGGAAAGGGCGTGACCAAGGCCGTCACCGCCGTCAACGACGAGATCGCGGACGAGCTGCTCGGCCACAGCCCCGACGAGCAGCGCATCATCGACCGCGCGCTCATCGACCTGGACGGCACCCCGGACAAGTCCCGGATCGGCGCCAACGCCATCCTGGGAACCTCCCTGGCCGTGGCCAAGGCCGCCGCCGACGAGGCCGGCCTGCCGCTGTTCCGTTACATGGGCGGCCCCAACGCGCACGTCCTGCCCGTGCCGATGATGAACATCCTCAACGGTGGCGCGCACGCCGACAGCAACGTCGACATCCAGGAGTTCATGGTCGCTCCTGTGGGCGCCGCGAGCTTCAGCGAGGCCCTTCGTTGGGGCACCGAGGTCTACCACTCGCTGAAGTCGGTCCTCAAGGCGCACGGCCTGGGCACCGGCGTCGGCGACGAGGGCGGTTTCGCACCCAACCTGGACAGCAACCGCGCCGCACTGGACCTGATCGTCGAGGCGATCGAGAAGGCGGGTTACAAGGTCGGCACCGACATCGCGCTGGCCCTGGACGTGGCCGCCAGCGAGCTGTTCGCCGACGGTGTCTACACCTTCGAGGGCAAGACCCGCACCGCCGAGGAGATGGCCGCCTACTACGCGGAGCTCGTCGACGCCTACCCGCTGGTCTCCATCGAGGACCCCCTCGACGAGGACGACTGGGACGGCTGGAAGAAGCTCACCGACCAGATCGGCGCCAAGGTCCAGCTCGTGGGTGACGACCTGTTCGTCACCAACCCCGAGCGGCTCCAGCGCGGCATCCTCTCCGACACCGCGAACTCGCTCCTGGTGAAGGTCAACCAGATCGGCACCCTGACCGAGACGCTGGACGCGGTCTCCCTCGCCCAGCGCAGCGGTTACACGGCGATGATCAGCCACCGTTCCGGCGAGACCGAGGACACGACCATCGCGGACATCGCGGTGGCCACCAACGCCGGTCAGATCAAGACCGGTGCCCCGGCGCGGAGCGAGCGGGTCGCCAAGTACAACCAGCTTCTGCGGATCGAGGAGGAGCTGGACGACGCGGCCGTCTACGCGGGCGTGTCGGCCTTCCCGAGGTTCGCCAAGCGCGGCTAGTCTGCCCCAGTGTCCCGCGAATCCAAGCAGCAGCCCACAAAGGCCGAGAAGGCGACCAAATCCGACAGGTCCGCCAAGGGCCCTGCGAGGAAGCGCGGCGCCACGGGCGCTGTGCGGTCGGGCACGAAGGACTCCGGCATGGGCCGCACCGGAAAGGTGCGGCCCATGCTCACCAGCCGGGCGGCGATCCTCGCCCTCGTCGTCTGCGCCATCGCGCTGAGCCTGGCCTATCCGCTGCGGGAGTACATCATGCAGCGGTCCCAGATCTCGGAACTCCAGGACGAGCGCGCCCGCATGGAGGAGAACGTCGCCTACCTGGAGGAGCGCCAGGAGGTACTCCGCGAGGACGAGTACGTGGAGCGCGAGGCCCGCTCCCGGCTCCACTACCAGTACCCGGACGAGACCGCCTACATCGTCATCCGCCCCGATACGGAGAGCGAGGCGGACGCGGACCTGGAGGAGCCCGCCGAACCGTGGTTCGCGCAGCTGTGGCGCTCGGTGGAGGAGGCCGACAGCCCCCAGGTGGACGACGGCCTCTGACCTGCCTCTCGGGCGCTTGCCCGGTGGCCGCTCCGCCCTGCGCAGCGCCTATGCTGTGTGGGTCATGACTTCCGCACATCAGCCCGTTCCGGGGCACACCGACGGCGGTCCCGCCTCCGACCGGGACCTCGCCGCGATCGAACTCCAGCTGGGCCGTCAACCGCGCGGCGTGCGCGCCGTAGCGCACCGCTGCCCGTGTGGCCTTCCCGACGTGGTGAAGACCGCTCCCCGCCTGGAAGACGGCACCCCCTTCCCGACGTTGTACTACTTGACGTGCCCGCGCGCCGCCTCCGCCATCGGCCGGATGGAGAACGACGGCCGGATGCGTGAGATGCAGGAGCGTCTGGGTGAGGACCCGGAACTCCAGGCCGCCTACACCAAGGCCCACGAGTCCTACCTCGCGGAGCGGGCCGAGCAGGCGCGTGTGGACGGACTGGAGCCGCTGCCCGAGGGGATGCAGAGCACCGGTGGCATGCCCACCCGGGTCAAGTGCCTGCATGCGCTGGTCGGTCATGAGCTGGCCGCGCCGGGGGCCAACCCCTTCGGTGCCCAGGCCCTGGAGGAGCTCCCGAAGTGGTGGGAGAAGGGTCCGTGCGTGTGCGTGGACGAGGACGCCCCCGAGGGCGCTGAAGGGACGGACGGTTCATGAGCGGTGTCGCGTCGATCGACTGCGGAACCAACTCGATCAGGCTGTTGATCGCCGACGTCGTCGCTGTGGATGGTGACGAGGTGCAGGTGGTCGATGCCGACCGGCGTATGGAGATCGTCCGGCTGGGCGAGGGCGTCGACGAGACCGGCGCGTTCGCGCCCCAGGCCCTGGAGCGGACCTTCGCGGCGCTGCGGGAGTTCGCGGAGGCGATTGAGGCGCACGGGATCGAGCTGGGCCCGGATTCGGTGCGGATGGTCGCCACCAGCGCGACCCGGGACGCCAGCAACCGGCAGGAGTTCGTGGACGGTGTCCGCGGGATCCTGGGTGTGGAGCCCGAGGTGGTCACCGGCCTGGACGAGGCCGAGCTGTCCTTCGTGGGCGCCACGGCCGAGCTTGAGGCCGCGGCGGCCGACGGCGAAGCCAACGGGGACTTCCCGCCGCCCTTCCTCGTGGTCGACATCGGCGGCGGCTCCACGGAGTTCGTGCTGGGCGGCGAGGACGGGGACCTGGTCCGGGCGTCCCTGTCGGTGGACATCGGCTGCGTGCGGATGAGCGAGCGCCACCTGCGCGACGACCCGCCCACCGAGGAGCAGGTCGAGGCGGCCACAGCCGATATCGACTCGGCTCTGGACGAGGTGGAGAAGGTCGTCCCGCTGCGGGAGGCCGGTTCGGTGGTGTGTGTGGCCGGGACCGCGACCACGGTCGCCGGGATCGCCCTGGACCTGCCCGACTACGACTCCGAGCGCATCCACCACACGAGGGTGAGCGCGCGGGAACTGGACCGGATCACCCGCGACCTGCTGTCCTCGCGGCATGCTGAGCGGGCGGAGATCGGTGTGATGCACCCGGGCCGGGTGGACGTCATCGGCGCGGGCGCTTTGGTGCTGTCCCGTGTGCTGGCGCGCACGGGCGCAGGCCACTTCACCGCGAGTGAACAGGACATCCTCGACGGTGTTGCGTGGAGTCTCATCGGGCCGGGGTAAGACGGGCTCGACGACCGTGCGACCTCCCGGTAGGGGACTTCGTGCCTGACCGAAGGGTCTTTCGGGAGGGCCGCACCGGGGTCCTTCGGTGAGACGCATCACCCGCGTGACTCTTGTGAAAGCATTCACAACCCATCTGACCTGCGAAAACACCCTTCGCCTGAGCTGAGGGGTGGTCTGAAGGTAGGCGGATGTGAACCTTCCTGTAGGTAAGGGCTTGTGAAAGGATGCACAAGCACCTTCCAGCAGGAGCCGGGGTAAGAACCACGGCTCAGAGGGGACCGGCGCCGACCGGCGCGGGTCACCGAAGACCGTGAAAACCTTCGCGGCCCTTGGGAAAGGGCGCCACAGAAGAACCGTTAGGGCGGAAATGCGATGACCGAGAGCAGGAACTACCGGCTGGTACACGGCGGCGGGGACGAGGCGGAGATCCCGCACATCCTCATCGTCGGCGGCGGTTACCTCGGGATGTACACCGCGAGGCGGCTGGAGAAGAAGCTGGGGTCCGGTGAAGCCCGTATCACCGTCATCGACCCGAACTCCTACATGACCTACCAGCCGTTCCTGCCCGAGACGGCCGCGGGCAACATCTCCCCGCGCCACGTCGTGGTCCCGCTGCGGAAGGCCTTCAGCCGGGTCCGCGTGCTGGGCGGCCGCGTGGCGCGCATCGACCACGCCGACAACACGGTCCGCTACGAGCCCAACGTCGGTGAGCCGGAGACGCTCCACTACGACTACCTCGTGATGGCGGCCGGCGCGGTCTCGCGCACCCTGCCCATCCCGGGCCTGGCCGAGTCGGGCATCGGGATCAAGACCGTCGAAGAGGCGGCCTACCTGCGCAACCACGTGCTCAACCAGCTGACCATCGCCGATTCCACCGACGACAAGGAGGTTCGCGCCAAGGCGCTGAACTTCGTGTTCGTCGGCGGCGGGTTCGCCGGGGCCGAGGCCGTCGCCGAACTGGAGGACATGGTCCGCGACGCGGTCCGCCTCCACCCCTCGATCGACCTCGAGGACGTGAACTTCTACCTCATCGAGGCCGCGGACAAGATCCTGCCCGAGGTCGGCCCGGAGGTCGGCGGCAAGGCGCTCAACCAGCTCCGCCGCCGCGGCATCGACGTCCGGCTCGAGACCTTCCTCGAGTCCGCCGTCGACCAGCGCATCAAGCTCAGCGACGGCGCCGAGTTCGACGCGGGCACCCTGGTGTGGACCGCGGGCGTCAAGCCCAGCCCGGTCGTCGCCGCCAGCGACCTGCCCTTGGGGCCCAAGGGCCACGTCGACACGAGCGAGTTCCTCACCGTCAACGGCACGGACAACGTGTTCGCCGGTGGTGACAACGCGCAGGTGCCCGACGGCGACGGCGGCTTCTACCCGCCCAACGCCCAGAACGCGGTCCGCCAGGCGCCGGTGCTCGCCGACAACGTCATCGCGACGCTGCGCAACGGCAAGCTCAAGGCCTACCAGCACAAGAACCTGGGCGCGGTCGCCGGGCTCGGCCTGCACAAGGGCGCTGCCCAGCTGTTCGGCAAGATCAAGCTGAACGGCCGCCTGGCCTGGTACGCCCACCGCGCCTACCACCTGCTCGCGGTGCCGACCTTCAACCGCAAGCTGCGTGTCCTCTCGGACTGGACGCTCGCGCTCTTCCTGCGCCGCGACTTCGCCGCGCTCCCGGAGATGTCGGACCCGCGCCAGGCCTTCGAAGAGGCCAGCTACCCGCAGGTCGAGGACGGTCACCTGCGCCGGGTGAGCTGACCCGACACGCGGGCGGACGGCCCGCACGTCCTTTCGGGATGTACGAAACGACCGGTTTCCTGAGGAAGCCGGTCGTTTCGTGTCCCCATCCGGCCAAGGCGAACCAAAGTGGGCAATCGTCCCGGCCGGTATGATGGGCACGCCCTCGTAGCCCAATGGAAGAGGCAGGCCCCCTAAAAGGGTCACAAGTGTCGGTTCGAGTCCGACCGGGGGTACTCAGACCACCGCGTCAGCGGCCCGGAAGGCCACGGCGGTGCCGAGCGCCGCCTCCGCGGGCACCACCATCCCGTCGAGGGTCCGCCCGAACGGCACCCCGTTCGCGCGCAGGTGGGCCTCGGTCACGGCCAGGTCCTCGACCTCGACCGTGTAGGCGGCGAAACCGGGCAGGGCGGGACCGCCGCGCCGGGCACCACCGAGTCCAGGGCCGAGCCGCCGACCAGCACCAGCCGTGCTCCCACCAGGTCGATTTCCAGACCCTCCTCCGAACGCCGTGCGGTGCGACCCGTGTAGGCCTCGTAGCGTCGCGCGTACTGTCCGAGTTCGGTGTCCGGGACCGCCAGTACCGCCTCCAACAGCGCGACCGCGCCGTTGGGGTGTGCCACGGAGCGCGCCCCGACCCCCTCCGCCAGCGCGAGCCGGCCCTCGGGGGCGCGCTCGGGGGTGTCGACTTCCAGGAAGGCCACCGGTTCCATCACCGTTCCCTCCGCGGACTCCACGGGCCGTTGGAGCCGGTTCACCCCGCCATGGGCCACTCCGGCGGCCGAGAGCCCGGCCGCGGCGGCGTCGACGTCGTCCGCCTCGAAAGCGAGGATGTGCATCCCCTCGAATCGCTCCAGCGCACCGCGAATGCGCCCCGAGGCGTCGCTGACCGCGCGGGTCAGGTGTTCCAGCTTCCCGGGTTCGGCGGTCAACGTGTGCGCCTGTGCGCCGTCGGGGAGTTCAGCGCCCTCGTCGAGCACGGTGACCAGTTCGACGAACCCGCTCCGCAGGTAGGCGTGCGTGTTCCCCGCGCCGAAGGCACGGGGGCGAGCCCCGGGTTCCGGGGGCAGCGCCGGAAAGGCGGCGGGCGGGGTGCGGAAGCCCAGCCGTTGATAGACCTCCCTGGCGGTGTCCATGTCGTGGACCACGTGCCCCACGTGGTGCAGGCCGGTGACGGCGGTGTGCCGGGTCGCGGCGGACGGGAAGGGTGTGGAGTCCATGCTTGCCTTCCTAGAATCTCGGTGAAAGTAAAAGTACACTGTCAAATGAAAGTTGACTCCTATTTTTTCGAGGTGCCCACGGCATGGCGGGACTCCGGGAACGCAAGAAGGCCAGAACCAGGGCCCTGATCCAAGAGCGGGCGCTGCGGCTGTTCCGAGAGCGGGGTTTCCAGCGCACGACCGTGGAAGAGGTCGCTGAAGCGGCCGAGGTCGCGCCGAGCACGGTCTTCCGTTACTTCCCGGTCAAGGAGGACTTGTTGGTGCTGGACGGCTTCCACTCCTTCGAGGAGCGCTTCGTCAGCACCTTCCGGGAACAGCCGACCGACCTGAGCGCGCTCCGGGCGCTGCGCGGCACGCTGGTGTCGTTGTTCGACTCATTGGCCCCAGAGGAGCGGGCCGCGCGCGCGGAACGGGACGCCGGGATGCTGCTCGTGCCGGAACTGTGGGCGGCCAACCTCGGCCTGTTCACCAAGGGGATGGACCTGGTCAACGCGATGGTGGCCGAACGTACCGGTCTGGATGCGGACCACCCGGCCGTGCGGGCCCTGGCCGGCGCGGTGGTCGGGGTCTGTCTGAGTACGCTCCGGTCCTGGTCCCGGGACCCTGCCCACGACTTGGGTGCGGAACTGGGGGCGGCACTGGACGAGCTGGAGAACGCGGTGACCCTCTGACGGTTCAGGTGGGGACTAAGGCGAAGTACGCCGCTGAACCCGCGGCGAGGAGCAGGAAGAGCCCGGGAAAGGCGATGTTGTGGAATACCCGGGCGCGGACGTGGACGAGCACCGCGACGACGAAGAACACGACGAGTCCCGCCGCGGCCGCCAGGCCGATGAGGGGTAGCCCGAAGAGTCCGGCAACGAGCCCCGCTGTACCGGCCCCCTCGACCACCGCGAGGTACGGGATCCAGCGCGGCGCGATCCCGACCTCGGCCGAGTTCGCCATGACGAAGCGGGCCCGCACCGCCTTGGCCGCCACCTCGATCCCGTTGACGAGGACGCAGAGGACAGTGGTGACGAGGAGTGCGCCCTCGAGCAAGCCGCCCTCGAGCACGGTGATCTGTAGGCTCATGTCGGCGCTTCCCCGCTCACGTGATTGGCCTGGTCCCGGTCTCCTTACCGTTCTGACGGTCCGGCCGCCTGCGACGTGACACCGGCCGGCTAGACCTCTTCGGGGTCCGGTCCCTGCTGCTCCATCAGGAGCTGGAGCTGGGTGAACAGCCGTTCGCCCGGGTCTCCCAGGTCGATACCGCTCACAGAGGCGGCCCGGCGGACGCGGTAGCGGAGGGTGTTCGGGTGGATGTGCAGGCGCTCGGCTGCCGCCCGGGCGTCGCCGAAGGCCTCCAGGTACGCCAGCAGCGAGTGCACCAGGTCGGCGCCGCCGGCACGGTCGTACTCGATCAGGCTGATGACCCGGGGGTCGCGGAGCGACGGGTCGGCGCGCAGGTACGCGAGGGTCTCGCTGATCAGTACCCGGGAGCGCACGTCGGAGATGGTGGCCACCTCCCAGTCGGTCTCCCGGTCCAGGTCGCGGCTCATCGCGTCGAGCACCCGGTCGGCCTCGGCACGGGAGTCGGGTACGTGGCCCAGCCGTTCCACCAGTGAGCCCACGGCCGCCTGGACGTACAGCCCCAGCGCGGCCCGGGCCGCGCCCACCGTCTTACGGGTCAGGGCCAGAACCGACTGCTCGACCCCGCGCCAACCGTCCTTGCCCGGTGCCCGGGCGAGGTCCGGCAGCAGCACGTACACCCGCCCGTCGAGTTCGGTCACCAGGGAACTGCGCCGGTAGGCGGCGGTGTGCACCGAGACCAGGTCGATCAGCTGGCGGCGCCGCAGTTCCCGCTCCGGCCGGTCGGGTCGCTCCGGGGCCTCACTGCCCTCGGGTTCCGCGACCTCGCCGGCGGCCCCCGCCGGGCCCCCTCCGGCGGGCTGGCTGAGGGAGAAGGCGACCACCAGCGCGGCCCGGTCGGTGTGCACCTCGACCGTGTCGGCGAGCGCGCTCGCGTCGATCCGCCCCTCCAACAGGCTGGACAGCAGGTCCTCGCGCAACCGCAGCCCGGCACTGGTCTGGGTGCGCTGGCGGATCATCTGGAGCGCGGTGGTGCGGGCCGCGCCCAACAGAGCCTCCTCGGCGTGCTGGGCCAAGGGGTGGGAGCCCTCCTGGACCCAGATGCTGCCCAAGGGTCGGCGTCCGGCGTGGATCCCGACCGCCAAGCGTCGGCGGATGCCCAGTTCCGGGTGTTCTTCGACCCGTACGACCTCCTCGCCCGCACGCAGTTTGGTGAACACGCCCCACTCGCGCAGCAGGGCCAGGTAGGACTCGGGGCCCTGTCTGCCGAGGACCGAGAGCCGACGCAGCTCGTCGACCTCGGCTCCGCTGGAATAGGCCAGGACCCGGCTCGCGGAGTCCTCGATGCTCACCAGGCCGCCGGTGAGCTGGGCGATGGTCTGCGCCATGGAGAACAGGTCGCCGGTGGCCTCCCCCAGGTCTTCGGCCGCCGTCAACCGGGCATCGTCCACGATGCTCTGGCACACCGACTGCAACTGGTCCCAGCGGACCTCGGGTCGGACCGCGAGCAGGGCGATACCGCTCTCCTGGGCCTGGGCGCGGAGCCCGCGCAGCTCGTCGTACCCGCCGGCGCGGGAGGGGCGGGGAACCCGGGCGTCGCTGGGGGGCGGGAGTACCTCCTCGGGCTGGACGTGCCCGCTGGTCTTGACCGCGACCGCCGTCGCGCCCTGTTCGGCCAGAGCGCGCACCAGGCGCCGGGCGGCACCGCCGCGGACACCGATGAGCAGGACCAGGTCGCCCTCGCGGGCCTCGCCCCGGTCCTCGGGGTCGAGGATGACCACGTTGTCCACCTGGACATCAAGCCCGTCGGGTGCCGCGGCGACGTCCACGATGGGGTCGCCGAGGGCGAGGAGCAGGCGACGCAGGGGGAGTCCTGTGCTCTCTGAGCTTTCTGATCCCTGTTGACCAGGCATGATGGTGTCCTTCACCGTTTGCTTATGGTGCATGACACTACTGGAACGGCGAGGTCGGGGTGCGGGGGGCCATGCGTCCATGAATGCCTCGACTTGTCCTAGCGGACAAATAAGGCTGGCAAAGAGTGGCCCTGCCCACAAGGTTCGAGGGGGGCTGTTCTGGGACGGTTGAATCAGCCAACCCTGCTCGTTCAGGGACATTCTTTCCAGGGAGGTGCCCATGGACGCCGTGACCAACGTCCCGCTGCCGGTGAACGAACCCGTCCTCTCCTACGCGCCCGGGAGTGCGGAGCGCGCCGAACTCGTCGCCAAGCTCGAGGAGCCCGGCCGGGAGAGCATCGACCTGCCGATGCGGATCAACGGCGAGAGCCGTATGGGCGGCGGTGACCCGATCGACGCCGTCCAGCCGCACAACCACGCATCCGTCCTGGGCACGATGCGCAACGCCACCCACCAGGACGCCCGCGACGCCGTCGCCGCCGCGAAGGCCGCCGCCCCCGCTTGGCGGGCCATGTCCTTCGACGACCGCGCCGCGATCATCCTCCGCGCTGCCGACCTGCTCGCCGGTCCTTGGCGCGCCACGATCAACGCGGCCACCATGCTCGGCCAGTCGAAGACCATCCAGCAGGCGGAGATCGACGCGGCCTGTGAGCTCATCGACTTCTGGCGCTTCAACGTCTCCTACGCGCGCCAGCTCATGGCGCAGCAGCCCCTGAGCGTGCGCGGCGTGTGGAACCGGATGGAGCAGCGTCCGCTGGAGGGGTTCGTCTACGCGATCACCCCCTTCAACTTCACCGCCATCGCGGGCAATCTGCCCACCGCCCCGGCCCTCATGGGCAACGTGGTCGTGTGGAAGCCGTCCCCGACGCAGCAGTTCGCCGCGGAGCTGACCATGCGCCTCCTGGAGGAGGCCGGGATGCCCCCGGGCGTCATCAACATGGTCACCGGTGACGGCCTCGCCGTCTCCGACATCGCCCTGAACGACCCGGAGCTGGCCGGTGTGCACTTCACCGGTTCGACCCAGACCTTCCAGCACCTGTGGAAGAGCGTCGGCGAGAACATCTCCAACTACCGCTCCTACCCGCGCATCGTGGGCGAGACCGGTGGCAAGGACTTCATCGTCGCCCACTCCTCCGCCGACCCGGAGGTCCTGCGCACCGCCATCGTGCGCGGCGCCTTCGAGTACCAGGGCCAGAAGTGCTCCGCCGCGTCGCGCGCCTTCGTGGCCCGCTCCGTGTGGGAGCGGATGCGCGACGACCTGGTCGCTGAGACCGAGGCCCTGACCATGGGCGACGTCTCCGACCTGTCGAACTTCATCGGCGCCGTCATCGACCGCCGCTCCTTCGACAAGCTGTCCAAGGTCCTCGAGGACGCCAAGTCCGACCCGACCCTGGACATCATCGCGGGCGGTACCGCCGACGACTCTGTGGGCTACTTCGTGCGCCCGACCATCATCGAGGGCACGGACCCGTCCAACGACGTGTTCCGCACCGAGTACTTCGGTCCGGTCGTCGCCGTCCACGTCTACGAGGACGACAAGTTCGACGAGGTCCTCAAGATCGTCGACGAGGGCTCCGCGTACGCGCTGACCGGCGCCGTCCTCGGCAATGACCGCGCGGCGGTGGCCAAGGCGACCGAGGCCCTGCGCTTCACCGCCGGCAACTTCTACATCAACGACCGTCCGACCGGCTCCATCGTCGGCCAGCAGCCCTTCGGCGGCGCCCGTGCCTCCGGTACCAACGACAAGGCCGGTTCCGCTCAGAACCTGTCCCGTTGGGCCAGCCCGCGCGCCATCAAGGAGACCTTCGTCGCGCCGACCGAGTCCTCCTACCCCCACCAGGGGTAGTTCCGCCGCCCCGTCCGGGGTAGCCCGGCCGCGTACCCCCTCCTCCGTCCTGAGGGGGTGCGCGAGCCACCCGGGGCCGCGTTCCAGCGGCCCCGACCCCCCGAGGAACCCACTGAAGCGGTCGGCGGCACCGACCGGCCGCACTCTTCGTCCGCGCCAGCCCGTCGGCTCGCGCACGTCTTCTCCGAGGTCACCATGCTTCGCAAGCCCTTGCTGCTCGCCGCCAGGTCCGCAACCTGCCGGGAGGTCATCGAGCGCACTCCCATGACACGGGCCATGGTCAGCCGTTTCGTCGCCGGCGCCAACCTGGAGGAGGCCCTGCCCGCCGTGGGGGAGCTGGCCACGGACCGCCACATCACCCTGGACTTCCTCGGTGAGGACACCACGGACCTGTCCCAGGCCACGGACACGGTGAACGCCTACCGGGACCTGCTCGCTGCCCTGGGCGAGGCCGGTCTCGGCGACCGTGCTGAGGTGTCGGTCAAGCTCTCCGCAGTGGGCCAGTTCCTGAACCGGGACGGCGAGAAGATCGCGCTGGACAACGCGCGCTTGATCGCCGGGTCCGCCAAGGCGATCGGTACCACGGTGACGCTGGACATGGAGGACCACACCACCACCGACTCCACGCTGGGGATCCTGCGGGAGCTGCGCGAGGACTTCCCGTTCGTGGGGGCCGTGCTCCAGGCCTATCTGCGCCGTACCGAGGCCGACTGCCGCGACCTCAGCGGGGCCGGTTCGCGTGTGCGCCTGTGCAAGGGCGCCTATGACGAACCCGAGTCCGTGGCTTTCCGGGACAAGCACGAGGTGGACCGGGCCTACGTCCGCTCCCTGCGCATCCTGATGGAGGGCGAGGGCTATCCGATGGTCGCCTCGCACGACCCGCGCATGGTCTCCATCGCCGGTGAGCTGGCCGCCGCCAACGGCCGCGGCCCGGACGACTACGAGTACCAGATGCTGTACGGCATCCGGGACGGTGAGCAGGTCCGGCTGGCCGCCGAGGGCAAGCGCGTGCGCGTCTACGTTCCCTACGGCGACGAGTGGTACGGCTACTACATGCGCCGCCTCGCGGAGCGTCCGGCCAACATGCTGTTCCTCGCGCGTTCCCTAGTGAGCCGCAACTGACATGATCAAGGGATCCGGGAGCGGATTCGGTCCGAACGGCCCGCACCGGTGACACGGGTGCGGGCTTTTCCGCTCCCGGCATTGTGACCTGAGCCATTTCTGAGGGCTTATCCCGAGCGATTCTGGGGCCGTTTCACAACGGTGACCTTGGCCCAGGAACCCGCGCCGGGGCCGGTACGTTAACTTGTGGGCAGCAATCCACGCGTGAAAGGCCTTTACTAGACATGCGGATGCGGAGTTCCAACCCCGTCCTCAAGCGGGCGCTTCAACAGCAGTCCGGCCCTCAACAGGGCTATGGACAGCCCGGTTACGGTCAGCAGGGTTACGGGCAGCAGGGTTACGGACAGCCGTACCCGCAGCAGCCCTACGGCCAGCAGGGCTACCCCCAGCCCGGCTACCCCCAGCAGGCCTCGGGCGAACAGCCGATGACCATCGACGACGTCGTCATGCGCACCGGCATGACCCTGGGCGTCGTCGCCCTCTTCGGCGTCATCAACTACCTCCTCTACACGGCCAATGACTTCGCCAACGCGGGCATGGCCATGATGCTGATGATCGTCGGTGCGCTGGGCGGGCTCGTGCTCGGCCTGGTCATCGCGTTCAAGCAGATCACCAACCCGGTCGCGATCCTCGTCTACGCGGCTTTGCAGGGTCTCCTCGTCGGTGGTCTCTCCGCCGTCCTGGGCACCTCCCTCTCGGCCACCCTGGGTGACGCGGACGCCGGTCTGACCCTGGTCACCCAGGCCGTCATCGGTACCGTCGCGGTCTTCGCCGTGATGCTGGCGCTGTACAAGTACCGCATCATCAAGGTGACCGACGGCTTTATGAAGGCCGTCATGTACGCCGTCATGGGCGCCGCGGCGCTGATGCTGATCAACTTCGTGGCCAGCTTCTTCATGGCCGGCGGCATCGGCCTGCGCGAGCCCACCTGGCTGGGTCTGGGAATCGGCATCGTGTTCGTGGTCCTTGCCGCCCTGACCCTGGCGATCGAGTTCCGCGGCATCGAGGAGGGCATCGCGGCCGGTGTCCCCAACAAGTTCGCCTGGCAGTTCGCCTTCGGCCTGACCGTCTCCCTGGTCTGGCTGTACATCGAGATCCTGCGCCTGCTCTGGATCATCAAGACGATGTTCGCGGACTAGCGGACGAGGGGCAGTACCTCCTCAGGTACACCTTCGCGAGTCGAGGGGCCGTCACCCGGGTTGTTCCGGGGGCGGCCCCTCCGTCGTGTCGTGGCCGGGCTATGTCGCCGCGCGCCCTCGCACCTGCCGTGCGGTCGGCGGTCCCGGTTCCGGGTGTGGGGTGCGCGTCGGCCCTTGCAGGCGAAGGATGGTCCGGTCAGGCGATCCCGCGGCGCGGCGCGGGGATGTTGCGGTTCCTGCGGCGGCGGTCGTATTCGGTGACGATGGCCTGTGCGTAGCCGTGGGTGAGGTCGTACTCGTCAGCCAGCCAGCGCGTCCGGTCGGCGGGGCGCACGAGGCCGGGTCCCTGGTCGAGCGAGTCGAACCACTCGTGGAGTCCTCGGCCGGTGACGACCGGGATACGTTCGATGAGCTTTGCGTGGATCTCCGGCGAGTGGATTACCGACATAGGCACCTCCGCAGTGCGTTCGGCTTATGGCACTTACCTGCGACCCTGCATCAGGATCACGGTTTGGACAAGCCCCGGTCACCAGCTTTTACCTTGCCAGTGCGAGAACGTTTCCCCGGCGAACACCCATAGCCGATACGGGGACGGCAAAGCGCGCCGGTGCGCGTGTTCCGGTGGGTCCGGGCAAGGTCCGCAACCGGGTCGAGGCATGACGAAAGGGGCCCCGAACCCACGGTCCGAGGCCCCTCCGAGCCGGTCTCCGCCCCGCGTGTGGCAGTGGACTAGCTGAGGCGCTCGAAGACGGCGGCCATGCCCTGGCCGCCGCCGACGCACATGGTCTCCAGCCCGAAGGTCTTGTCGTGGAACTGGAGGCCGTTGAGCAGGGTGCCGGTGATGCGGGCGCCGGTGCTGCCGAACGGGTGGCCGACGGCGATGGCGCCGCCGTTGACGTTCAGCTGGCTGTCGACGTCGATGCCCAGCTGGTCGGCGGAGGGCAGCACCTGCGCGGCGAAAGCCTCGTTGATCTCGGCCAGGTCGATGTCGCCGATGGCCATGTTGGCGCGGGCCAGGGCCTGCTTGGAGGCCTCGACCGGGCCGAGTCCCATGATCTCGGGGTTCAGACCCGTCACGCCGGTGGAGACGATGCGGGCCAGCGGGGTGATGCCCAGCTGCTTGGCCTTGGTGTCGCTCATGATGACGAGCGCGGAGGCGCCGTCGTTGAGCGGGCAGGCGTTGCCGGCGGTGACGCTGCCGTCGGGGCGGAAAACCGGCTTGAGCTGCGAGACCTTCTCGTAGGTGGTGCCGCGGCGGATGCCGTCGTCGGTGCTGACCACGGTGCCGTCGGGCAGGGTCACCGGCGTGATCTCGCGCTCCCAGAAGCCGTTGTCGATCGACTTCTCGGCGAGGTTCTGCGAGCGGACGGCGAACTCGTCCTGGCGCTGGCGGGAGATGCCGGTGATCTCGGCGACGTTCTCCGCGGTCTGGCCCATCTCGATGTAGGCGTCGGGCAGGTCGCCGTTGTCCCGGGGGTCGGTCCAGGTGCCCTGGCCGCCCTCCTTGCGCTTTTCGGTGCGCGCCTTGGCGTCGGCGAAGAGCGGGTTCTCGTTCTGCGGGTTGTCGCTGCTGCCGTTGACGAAGCGGCTGACGGTCTCCACGCCCGCGGAGACGAACACGTCGCCCTCGCCCGCCTTGATGGCGTGGTAGGCCATCCGGGTGGTCTGGAGGGAGGAGGAGCAGTAGCGGGTGACGGTGGTGCCCGGGACGGTGTCGAGACCGAGCTGCACGGCGATGATGCGGGCCATGTTGAAGCCCTGGTCACCGCCGGGGAGACCGCAGCCGAGCATGAGGTCGTCGATGCTCTTGGGGTCGAGCTCGGGCACCTTGGCCAGGGCGGAGCTGACGATCTGGGTGGTGAGGTCGTCCGGGCGCAGGTCCTTGAGGGAGCCCTTGAAGGCTCGGCCGATCGGGGAGCGCGCGGTGGCGACGATGACTGCTTCGGGCATGTTCTTCGTCCTTGTTCGGGTCACGGCAAGTCTTGTTACTGACCAGTTAACCTGTCGGGCGCTCCCGCGCGCCACCCGGGGTCGGCCTTGGCGCGTCCGCGTGGTCGCCGGTCTCCTCAGGGCCGTCCGAGGGTGTCGTCGGCGGGGTTCCGCGGGACCGGAAGGGGCCCCGGACGAGCGCGGCCCAGCTGGCCCGGTGGTCGGCCGGTGCCTGGTCAGCGGCGCGCGACACCTCCGTGCCCGGTGTCTCGGCGGCCACGACGGCGGCGCGGTCGACGGGCAGGACGCCCTTGGTCCGCTCGGCCTCGTCGAGCTCGGGGAGCAGTCCCAGAGCGGCGCAGGCGGAGGGGAGGACGGCGAACGCGGCCTGCGCGTACCCGCGGGCTGACGGATGAAATCGGTCGGGCCCGAACATGGATATCGGGTCGGATCGGAAATCGTCGGAGAGGATGTCGCTCAGTGAGACCGTCCGGCCGCCGGCCTCCGTGACGGCGATCGTCTGGGCGGCGGCCAGCTGCCGCGAGGCGCGCCGGGCCACCGAGCGCAGGGGCCAGCCGATGGGGCGGACTGTGCCGAGGTCGGGGCAGGTGGCCACCACGACCGGGGTGCCCCGGCCGACGAGGTCCCCGGTGACCTCCCGCAGCGCGGCGACGGCGTCGTTGGGCCGGACCCGGCGGATGACGTCGTTGGCGCCGATGAAGAGCACCGCGATGTCGTAGCCGACCCCCGGGAGGCCGACCCCCGCCCGCTCCACCTGGCCCTTCAAGTTCGCGGAGGTGGCTCCGGGCGTGGCGGTGCAGCGCATGCGGACCGGCCGGTCGGTGGCGGCGGCGAGCCCCGCGGCCACGAGCGCGCCGGGGGTCTGCTGGGCCAGCTCCACCGCGAACCCGGCCGCAGTGGAGTCGCCGAGCATGAGGAAGCTCAGGGGAGGGCCGTCACCGTCCCCGTAGGTGCCGTCGGCCTCGGGCCGCTGCCAGTCGGTCCTGCCCACGGCGCGTCTGGCGAGTCGCGCCTGGAGGTAGAGCAGGGCCAGGGTGCCCCCGCCCACGAGTGTGAGCCCGCCCCCGCCGAACGCGGTTGCGGCCGCGATGCGTCGCGCTCGTGCGGCTCGCAGCATCGGTACTCCCCCGAAGCGTCGGATCCGTCCGTCCGGTGGCGGCTGCCCAAGGGCGGCGGGCCGGTGATGGCGCCGGAACACTCCCTGTCGACGTTACCGGCGGGGAACCCCGTGGTCACGTAGCCCGGCGGGACACAATCCGCGCTCCCGGGTCACCCAAGACACGCGTGGGCGGAAGGGTCCGGATCCGCACGCAGGGGCCGTTTCCGCCCGCCGGGTTGCGCCGTCCCGGACCGGTCCACACCGCCTGTTGGCGCGCCGAACGCGCTGGTTGGTGAGGTTAGAGTCATGGGGTGGGGGACCGGACCGGTCCCACCCGCCCCGGGCCCCACCGGGGAAGCGATACCGGCGGGCCGAAGACCCGGTCGCCACTATGCAAAGGAGCAAAGTTGCGGGTACACGACTCACTGATCGACCTGGTCGGGGACACTCCGCTGGTCCGCCTCCGGAAAGTCACGGAGGGCTTGGCCCCGACGATCCTGGCGAAGGTCGAGTACTTCAACCCGGGCGGCTCGGTGAAGGACCGCATCGCGCTGCGCATGGTCGAGGCCGCGGAGAAGAGCGGTGAACTCAAGCCGGGCGGCACCATCGTCGAACCGACTTCGGGCAACACCGGTATCGGCCTGGCCCTCGTCGCGCAGGAGAAGGGCTACCGCTGCATCTTCGTCTGCCCGGACAAGGTCGGGCCGGACAAGCTTTCGGTGCTGCGCGCGTACGGGGCCGAGGTCGTGGTCTGTCCGACGACGGTCGCTCCCGACCACCCCGATTCCTACTACTCGGTCTCGGACCGGATGGCCGCGGAGATTCCCGGCGCCTGGAAGCCCAACCAGTACGAGAACGAGAACAACCCGGAGTCGCACTACCACGCCACCGGCCCGGAGATCTGGGACCAGACCGAGGGGCGGATCACGCACTTCGTGGCGGGCATCGGTACCGGCGGGACCATCAGCGGCACCGGCAAGTACCTCAAGGAGGCTTCCGAAGGCGGCGTGCAGATCGTCGGGGCCGACCCCGAGGGCTCCGTGTACTCGGGCGGCAGCGGGCGCCCGTACCTGGTGGAGGGTGTCGGTGAGGACATCTGGCCCGGCACCTACGACACGGCGATCTGCGACGAGATCGTGCCGATCAGCGACAAGGACTCGTTCCTGATGACCCGCCGCCTGGCCAAGGAGGAGGGCCTCCTGGTCGGCGGTTCCTGCGGCCTGGCGGTCGAGGCGGCCCTGCACGTGGCCAAGGACCTGGGCCCCGACGACGTCATGGTGGTCCTGTTGCCCGACGGCGGCCGCGGCTACCTGGGCAAGATCTTCAACGACGAGTGGATGGCCGACTACGGCTTCCTGTCCGCCGAGACGGAGGAGGCCACGGCCGGTCAGGTGCTGGGGGACAAGGAGGGCGAGATGCCCGACTTCGTGCACAGCCACCCCGACGAGACGGTCGGCACCGCCGTGGCCATCATGCGCGAGTACAGCGTCTCCCAGCTTCCGGTGATGAAGGAGGAGCCGCCGGTCATGGCGGCCGAGGTCGTGGGCTCCATCGCCGAGCGCAACCTCCTGGACGCGCTCTTCGACGGCCGCGCCGAGCTGGACGACCTGGTGGAGACCCACATGGGCAAGCCGCTGGCCACGGTGGGTACGGGCACCCCGGTCAGCGACTGCGTCCGTCTGCTGCGCACCTCCGGGGCGCTGGTGGTGCTGCGCGACGGCAAGCCGGTGGGGATTCTCACCAGGCAGGACCTGCTGGCCCACCTGTCGGGCTGATCCGAACCTCCGGGGCCCGGACTCCGCTCATACCGAGCGCCGTTCGGGCCCCGGTGTTCAAGCACCGGACACTATGGCGCATACTCGGACACTGTTACTGTTCGCGTCAGTATTACTGCCGGGTAATAAGTGGGTGCACGCGTGTCACGGCTGCTGTCCTGGATCATCCGTTCCGTCTGGTCGTACGCACGGAGCCACGCGACGATCCGATCCGATTCCAAGGCCGCCCGGAAGTTCGCGCGCTTCGGCGAGGGATCGGCGATCTCCTTTCCGACGGCCACGCTCTACGGGGAGCCGTGGATCGAGATCGGGGTGCACACCGTCCTGGGCGGCGACATCACCCTGGCCGCAGGAATGGGGCCCGACTACGACCTCGGCGACGAGACCGTGGTGCGGATCGGCTCCGGCTGCGCCATCGGCCGCGGCTCGCACATCGTGGCCCACCGCTCCGTCGACCTCGGGGACCACGTCTACACCGGCCCCTACGTCTACATCACCGACCAGAACCACGCCTACGCGAACACCGATATCCCCGTCGGCCTCCAGTGGCCCGTGGACGACCCGGTGAGCGTCGGCGACGGCTCCTGGCTCGGCGCCAACTGCGTGATCCTGCCGGGGGTCCACCTGGGCAGGAACTCCGTGGTCGCCGCGGGGACCGTGGTCCGTCCGGGCCGCTACCCCGACCACGCCGTCATCGCGGGCATCCCCGGCAAGGTGGTCCGCGGGTACGACCCCGAAATGGGCTGGGACCCGCCGATGCGCGAGACCGGGACACCCACCCGGGTGCCCACCCCGGTGAACGGCCTGCCCTCCGGGGTACCCGCCGATCCGCCGGAGCCGGGTTCGCGCCGGCACTTCCCGCCCGCATAGCCGGCCGCCGAGGTGGCCCGCGGTGCGGCCCCGACCCCTGCCCAAGGTGTGAGACCTCCCAGTTGACAGCGGGTCCCGGGAGGATTCCGGGGGCTATTGTGGCCACATGAAGTTCGACGGGAAGAAGTTCGACGGGTTCGAGACGCTGGCCATCCACGCGGGGCAGGAGCCGGACGCCGGCACCGGAGCCGTGGTTGTGCCGATCTACCAGACGAGTACCTACGCCCAGGACGGCGTGGGCGGGATGCGGCAGGGGTACGAGTACTCCCGCACCGCCAACCCCACGCGCACGGCGCTCGAGGAGTGCCTGGCAGCCCTGGAGGCCGGGTCGCGCGGGCTGGCCTTCGCCTCCGGCATGGCGGCCGAGGACACCCTGCTGCGCACGGTGCTCGCCCCTGGCGACCACATCCTCATCCCCGGTGACGCCTACGGGGGCACCTTCCGCCTGATCTCGAAGGTGGTCGAGCGCTGGGGCGTCAGCTGGGACGCGGTCGACCAGACCGACACCGACGCCGTCCGCGACGCGGTGCGCCCCAACACCAAGGTGGTGTGGACGGAGACGCCCACCAATCCGCTGCTCGGGATCACCGACATCGAGATGGTCGCCCAGATCGCCCACGACGCGGGCGCCCTCCACGTCGTCGACAACACGTTCGCCTCGCCCTACCTCCAGCAGCCGCTCACGCTGGGCGCCGACGTGGTCGTGCACTCCACCACCAAGTACGTCGGCGGCCACTCCGACGTGGTCGGGGGAGCGCTGGTCGTGGCCGACGCCGAGCTGGGCGAGCGGCTGGCCTTCCACCAGAACACCATGGGTGCTGTTCCGGGTCCCTTCGACTCCTGGCTGACCCTGCGCGGGGCCAAGACCCTGGGGGTGCGGATGGACCGCCACAGCGAGAACGCCGAGCGCGTCGTGGCCGCGCTGACCGGGCACCCTGCCGTGCGGCGCGTCTACTACCCCGGGCTGGACGGCCACCCGGGGCACAAGATCGCCGAGCGGCAGATGCGTTCCTTCGGCGGAATGGTCTCCTTCGCTCTGCACGACGGGGAGAAGGCGGCACTCGAGCTGTGCGAGCGGACCAAGGTGTTCACCCTGGGCGAGTCCTTGGGCGGGGTGGAGTCCCTCATCGAGCACCCCGGGCGGATGACGCACGCGTCCACCGCCGGGTCCGCGCTGGAGGTTCCGTCCGATCTGGTGCGGATCTCCGTGGGTATCGAGTCCGGTGACGACCTGGTCGCGGACCTGTTGCAAGCCCTGGAGGGCTGAGCCCTTCGAAAGGGAGCCCGTGCGGCATGGGGCCTGTGCCGGGGGAGTCCCCGTGTGCGTTCGTCTGGTCGGTACTGCCGATCCGCCGCGAGCGCGGGGTCTCCGTGCTGGCGTGCCCTGGCCGCGCGGGTCTTCCGGCCTCGTTGCCGGGCCCGTCGCGGCGCACTGCCACTGTGTTGCGTGTACTGCGTGGTGAGCGGGTCTTCGGTCCCGGTGGATCAGGCCGCGGTGGGCGTGCGGTCCTGGGCCGGGAGCCCGTCGTCGTCCTCGTCGGTGCGGAAGCGCAGTCCGCAGACGAGTCGGCCGGTGTGGGAGAGAGCGCTGTCGTTGTCGTCCTCCCGCAGCGAGCGGTAGCGGCCGCGGTTGTCCTGTCGGCGGATGCCGATGGAGATGGCGAGGAAGAACCCCGCCGCGAGGCCCATCAGGGCGAGTCCGGCGAACGTGAGGATCATGAACGTGGTCTCCATGTCGTGCTCCCTCGGGGGTATGTCCGTCAGGTCTTGGTCGGCCCCCTTGCGAACCGAGGGGGTGGTGGAATCGGTCTCACTTGGTCCTTGCTCTTTCGTGCTGCTGTTCCTGGTGGGGCGCTGGTGATCGTCGGGGTCTCATGTTCTCCGTTTTCGGTGTCTCAACGGCAGATCCACCATGTACTGAGGGTGGCCTTCCTCTAAGATGGGTCCAACGGAACCAGTTGTACCTGTTTTGCTGGTGAACCACTCAGCTTGTACCAACAAGCTAGCTTGTTGGTCTTTTACCCCCACGAGGGCGGACTTATGCGGGCGGAAAGCAGATACCGACAGATTGCTCGAGCGCTGAGTCGGGAGATCCACGAGCGCAGCCTGCCCCTTGGCGGTCAGCTCCCCTCGGAAAAGCAGCTGGAGGAGCGGTTCGAAGCCTCCCGCAACACGATCCGCCTGGCCCTGGGCATGTTGCGTAACCAAGGGCTGATCGTCAGCAGGCCCGGGCGCGGGCACTTCGTGCAGGACGTGGTCCCCGAGATCTTCTACGCGACCCGTAGCAAGGGCGGACCCGGCGGGCTCAACGAATCCAACATGAGCGGGTTGACTCTGGAGGAGCTCCAGCTGCTCAGCGCCACCCCGGACATCGCCAGCCGACTGCGGGTACCGGAGGGCGACATGACGGTGGTCCGGCGCATGCACCGGTTCTCCGGGGAGCGCTCGGGTTCGATCAGCTCCGCGTACTACCCGATGGACCTGGTCCAGGGGACCCTGCTCATGCTGCCAGAGGACGTGGAGAGCGCGCTGGTGGAGCTCATGGAGCACGGCCACCGCCAGGTCGGGTACGTGGACGAGCTGGAGACCCGGATGCCCACGCCGCAGGAGGCGTCCCAACTCGAACTACCGCCGGGGGTGCCGGTGCTGAACGTCAACCGCACCGACTACTCGGAGGACCGGCCCATCCGTTTGGTGCACACTGTCTATGCCGGGCACAGCATCCGCTATCAGTTCGAGCACGGCAACCTCCAGGCCTACTACCGGGACTGAAACAGCGCATGAGTACGACGAAGAAGACCGTGGTAGCCGACTACCTGCGCGAGGCGCTCGCCAAGGGCCAGTACCAGCCGGGCGAGAAACTGCCGGGCGAGGAGGAGCTCGCCGGGGATCTCCGGGTGTCGCGTGCCACCGCGCGCCTGGGGATGCGCATCCTCCAGGACGAGGGCCGCATCGTCATCCAGGTCGGCCGGGGCGCCTACGTCGCCGACCACCAGCCGATCATCCACCTGGCCACGCCGATCTCCGGCGGCACCGACTCCGAGCGCTTCGAAGCGGGCTACCAGCCCAGGCTCGAGATGGCCGGCTACCCCAACAGCGACGAGAAGATCAAAGTCAGCCTGGACACCATGCGGCCGAAAGTGGCCAAGCGGCTGCGCCACGACTCCGACGAGGAGGGCCCGCACGGCGGCTTGGTCGTGATCCGCTCCTCGGACCGCTTCGTCGACAACAGCCTCTGGCAGTCCCAAGTCACCTACTTCCCCTTCAGCATCGCCAAGAACACGGCGCTCATGTCCCCCGACCACCTGGAGGGCGGTGTCAGCGCGGCCATGCGCGAGCTCGGCTTCCGAGAGCGGTGGAACTGGGACATCGTGGGGGCGCGGATGCCCTCGCAGGACGAGGCCGACTCGTTCGGGCTGGGCCCCGGTATCCCTCTCCTGGTCCAGGAACGGGTGTCCTACGACGGTGAGCGCCCGCTGCGCTTCACCGAGACGCTCATGCCCGCCAACCGCCACCAGCTCCTCTACTCGGGCGGAGACGCTCCGGAGGAACTGATGCTGTTGGCCTCGGACGTCAACATCTTCGAGCGCTGAGCGCCCAGCCGCGGCACCGCCCGGAACCGGCGCCGCCCTGTCCGAGCCCTGCTGCCGCTCAGTCCCGCCGCCGCAGGTAGCGCTCGACGACCAGCGGCCCCAGTGCCTCGGCGTCGGCGCCCAGCACGCGCACACCCCGGCGTCCCTCCAGCAGCTCTTGGAAGCGGGGAGCCTCCGCGAGCAGGAAGAACGTCACCTCCGCGCCCTCAGCCACCGCGGAGTCGAGTTCGGCGGCGGTCACCTCGGCCGTGCGCGGCAGGGGAGGCCAGGAGAACCGGGCCTCGCCCTCCTCGTCCAGGTGCGCAGTGGGTTCGCCGTCGGTGACCGCCAGGACCACCGGCCGCAGCCCGCGGTGGCGGCGCAAGTACCGCCTGGCCAGCAGCAGCGCGTGCTGGAGGTTGGTGCCGGGGACCGGCCGCCAGTCGTGTTCGACCAGGTCCGCGGGGGTCATCTCGCGGGCGCGGTCACCGAATCCGATCACCAGCACCCGGTCCTCGGGATGGCGGGTCCGTACCAGGGAGTGCAGTGCCAGCGCGGTGCGGGTCGCCGCCTCGTGCAGGCGTTGGGCCACCATCGAGTGGGACAGGTCTACGAGCAGGCACACGGCGGCCGCTCCCGAGGGTTCGGTCTCCGCGTACCGAACGTCCTCCGCCCGCAGCGCGGCCGCCCCGAACGCCCCGCCGGTGTTCGCCCCGAACGCCTCGTCGGCGCCCGCCCCGGCCGCGGCCCGGCGCAGCGCCGCCTCGCGCAGGGTCGCGACGGCGTCCAGGGGCCGGTCGAGGCCGTCGTGGGGCACGCCCGCCCCAGTGGGGTCGCCTCCGGTCCCGGTGCCGCCCCAGTGGTCTCCTGGGGCGGTCCTGCGTGCCGCCTCGATCTCGCCCAGCGCCGCCTCGCCCAACCGGCGCAGTTCGCCCGGGGACAGCCCGTGGTCCTCGGCAGCCAAGGGCTCCCACAGCCCCACGTCCCCGCCGGTACCGCGGGACCCGCCGGTACCGGACGTCCCGTCCGTCCCCGAGGTCCCAGCGGGCGCCTCCGTGAGCTCAGTGACGGGCACGGCGTCCGCGTGCGGATCCGCCAGCGGGTCGGGGCCACCCGTGTACGCCCGGTACCGGAAGCGCATCAGAAGCGGTAGACACCCCCGTCGGGCGCAGAGTCCTTGCCCAAGCGCCGTTCCAGGTACAGGCCCTCCAAGGCGAACTCGACCACCGCGGCGGCCAGCCCCGGGGTGGGGGGACCGTCGACCGCCTCGGGCGCCGCCCGTTCGATCAGCCCTGAAAGCCCTGGGACCGTGCCGACCCGGTGCAGCAGTTCGGCCGCGCCCACCAGGTCGCCGGTCTCCACCGTGCCGCCGCCGGAGAACCGGTCGGTGAGCGCCTCCAGGTCGGCCCCGCCGAGACGGCCCCGGAAGGTCTCGGCGACCGACCGGCGCAGCAGGATCTCGAGGATGGACCCCTCCCGCCCGGCCGCTCCGGTCTCGAACTCGACCTTGCCCAGGAGGGGTTCGGCCACCCCCACCAGGTCGCAGACGCGCGCGACGGGGATCTCCTCCCCGGCCAGTGCGGCACGGCGCAGCGCCGAGGCGGCCACGGTCTCGGCTGCGGCCACGGCGAAGCGCACGGACACCCCCGAGCGCTGGTCGACCTTGTTGGAGGCCCGTACGAGCCGGGTGAACCGGGCGACGGTCTCCAACAGGTGCGAGGGTACGGTCGTGCCCGCGGGCAGGACCGCCTCCTGCTTGATCAGGGCGAGCTCGTCGTCGAGCTCGGGCGGGTAGTGGGTGCGTACCTGGGCGCCGAAGCGGTCCTTGAGCGGTGTGACGATGCGGCCCCGGCTCGTGTAGTCCTCGGGGTTGGCGCTGGCCACCAGCAGCAGGTCCAGCGGAAGCCGCAGGGTGTATCCGCGTACCTGGAGGTCGCGCTCCTCCAGCACGTTGAACAGCGCCACCTGGGCGCGGGCGGGCAGGTCGGGGAGCTCGTTCACACAGAACACGCCCCGGTTGGCCCGGGGGAGCAGGCCGTAGTGCACGGTCTCCGGGTCGCCGAGGGACCGTCCTTCGGCGAGCTTGGCCGGATCCACGTCCCCGACCAGCTCCGCGGTACCGGTGTCGGGCGTGGCGAGCTTCTCCCCGTAGCGGTCGTCCCGGTGACGCCAGACCACCGGTAGGTCCTCGTGCTCCGAACGGCGCACACAGGTGGGGCAGACCGGGGCGAAGGGGTGGTCGTTGACCGCGCACCCCGCGACGGCTGGTGACCACTCGTCGAGCAGCCCGGCGATCGTGCGGATCAGCCGTGTCTTGCCCTGGCCGCGCTCACCCAGCAGAACCAGGTCGTGTCCGGCGAGCAGGGCGCGCTCCAGCTGGGGCAGCACGGTGGCGTCGAAACCGTGCAACCCGGGGAAGCGGGCCTGTCCGGATCCCATCCTCGCCAAGAGGTTCTCCCGAACCTCCTCGGCCGTGGACCGGAGGACGTGGCCGGACTCGCGCAGCGCGTCGCGCGTACGGGGAAAAGGGGTCACGAGTCGGAGTGTAGGGCTACGGGCGTTTGAGTGGCCAGCAGGAGGAAAGCTCCTGTCTGGAGTACGGATGGAAGAATGGGACGGCAAGGTTCCCACGAAGGCGGGGGTGGCAGCTGGTGGCTAGGTTCGGCGATGCTCTGACGACAGGGGCCGACCTCGTGAACGCGGCCGAGCGAGCCGTCCTGCAGGCCCTGGAGCAGATGGACGGTCCGGCCGACCTGGTCTGCTTCTTCGTCAGCGGGTCGGACCCGGACGAGGTCACGCTCGCGGGCAAGCGGGTCATGGAACTTACGGGTGAGGCGCTCACCTTGGGGTGCAGCGCCACCGGTGTGCTCGGCGGCGGCCGCGGAGTGGAGGGCCAGGGCGCGGTCAGCGTGTGGGGTGCCCGGCTTCCCGGGGTCGAGTTGACCCCCTTCCATCTGGACACGGTGGTGGAGGGCGACCACTTGGCGGTGGTCGGCATGCGCGAGCCGACCCCGCGTGACCGGGCGGGCATCCTGCTGACCAACCCCTACGAGTTCCCCACCCAGGCCTTCGTCCGCGAGACCACCGAGGCTCTCGGCGGGTTGCCGCTGGTCGGCGGGATGGCCGACGGGATACGGGGTGAGGACTCCGTGCGGCTCTTCTGTGACGGCGAGGTGGCGCCCAACGGGGCCATCGGGGTCCTGATCGGGGGTGACGGTGTCCTGGGCACGGTCGTGAGCCAGGGTTGCCGTCCCGTGGGGCCGAGCATGACCATCACCAAGGCCGAGGGCAACCTCGTGCTGGAACTGGCGGGTGGGAACGCTTACGAGAAACTCGAGCAGCTGGTCGACGAGCTCTCCGACGAGGACCGCGAACTGGCCGCGCGGGGGCTCCACATCGGCATCGCCATGGACGAGTACGCCGAGCGCCACGAGCAGGGCGACTTCCTCATCCGGACCCTGCACGGCGCCGATCCCGAACTGGGGGCGCTCACCATCGGCGACATGGTCGAGGTCGGCCAGACCGTCCGGTTCCAGGTTCGTGACGCGGGCACAGCGGACGAGGACCTGGCCCGTCGGCTCACCGACTTCGGTGCCGAGACCGCTGTGGGCGCGGGGCTGCTCTTCTCCTGCAACGGCCGAGGGGAGACGCTGTTCCCCCAGGCCGACCACGACGTCCTCGCGGTCCGCCGCATCCTCGGTGCGGCCCCGGTGGCGGGCTTCTTCGCCGCGGGGGAGATCGGCCCGGTTGCCGGTGTGAACCACGTTCACGGCTTCACCGCCTGTTTCCTGGCCTTCGCGCCCTAGGGCGTCCCTTCGGGCGCGTCCGAGGGCCAGTTTCGGTCCTCACGCCCCAAACGGACTTTTACCAACACTCGCCACAAGTTCCTTGAGTGTGCCCACACCGGGGTGATTACTAAGAGTGACTAAATTCATCACTCTGTGAGAAGGAACGATGGCGACAACAAGGCCTTTGGCCGTCCTCGGGGTGTGCGCCCTGCTGGTGACACCCGCCGTACCCGCCCACGCCGACTCAGCCTGGCTGGACCTGGACCTGTCCTCGACCGACCGGATCGGCCTGGCACTCGACTCCGAGGGACTCCGGCTGGAACCCGAACACTCCGCACGCCTGGCGGGCCAGCCTCGAGGGCTCGCCACCTTCCCCGAGCAGCAGCTCGAGGAGACCGACACCGTCGACGTCGACATCACCGGTGAGGCGCTCACGGAGGCGCGGGGTGTACGCGCCGACGGTATGTGGACCGAGTGGCACCCCACCGAGCCCGGCGGCGGGAGGGTGAGCCTGTCCGAACCCGTCAGCGCGGTGCAGCTCCGCGTCGAACTCTCCGACGCCGAGAGCTCGGTGACCGGTGCTCGGGTCCGCCCCGTGGAGAGTTCGGCCGCAGAACCGGCAGAGGGGCCGGAGGAGGGAGCGGACCGCGCGGACGACGGCCCGGAACCCGCGGAAGAGGCCGGTGGCGACGACATCGAACCGTTCTCCGCGCGGCTCTTCGCGACCCGGATCGGTTTGGTCGGCAACTCGACCGCCAACGGCCACACGGTCCGCCCCGACGACCACTTCGTGGCCCTGCCCTCACGGCGGGGGCTCGCCAACCGGGGCGGCGGCGAGTACACGGTCCGGGTCTGCAGTACCGGTGACCTCGGGCCCGAGGCCAACCGCGACGAGGACCACGTGCAGCGCTGTGCCTACCTTCCGGTCTGGGACGTGGGCCCGTGGAACATCAACGACGACCACTGGAACGACGACCGGGAGGGCTGGGACGGCCTCGACCGCGGCAGGCCGCAGGCGCAGGCGGCCTACACGGAGGGCCACAACAGCGGCTTGGACGGCTCCGGACGACGGGTGCAGAACCCCGCCGGGATCGACCTCGCCGACGGCGCCTTCAACCAGGGGCTCCAACTGCCCACCAACGCCTGGGTGCAGGTCGACTACCTCTGGACCGCCCCCTACCAAGCACGCACCGAAGTGGTGACCGAGACCCAGTCCGATCCGGTCATCATCCGCGACGGCCCCGGAAGCAGCCACGCAACCGTGGGCCTGGCCGCCTACAAGGCCAACGTCGACGTCGTCTGCCGGACCCCGGGAGACGAGGCCACGGGTCCTTTCGGCACCACCGACACCTGGTACCGCATCGGAGAGGACCACTACATCCCCGAGGCCTTCACCGAGGGGGCCGATGCCCCGGACTGTGACTGACCGGGCGAAGACCGGTGGGAGCCGTACCGGCGGGACGCACTCCGCCGGTCCCGGTTCCGCCGACCCGCTCCCGGCCCTACGGGCGGGTGCTGATGACCAGGGTCCCCGCCACCCGGTCGTGCAGGGCCCGCTCCTTGGTGTCGCCGAGCATCGCCATCGACTCCGCCCCGGCGAACAGGTGGCCGAGACACGGCAGGGACTGCGGCAGGCAGAAGAAGGCCGAGCGCCCCGCCGCCTGGCCCTGGGTGAGGCGGCCGCCGTCCACCGCGCTGACCACCTTGATCCCCACCATCATCTTGCCGAGGGTGCGGCCCCAGGTGATCAGGTAGAGCCAGTCGTAGAAGAACAGGAGCACGCCCCAACCGAAGAGGAACAGGGAGCCCCAGAGCGCCCCCTCAGCATCGTTGCTGGTGTCGTTGCCGGTAAGGATCATCTGGAGGATCACCATGACGACGAAGAAGGCCGTCGCCGCGATGACCGCGAGTACGTAGTCGATGGCGCGGGCGGCGAGCCGGGGGCCGAAACCGGCAGTACGCAGCTCTGGATCCTGCCGGGCCCCCTGCCCGGGAACGTCCTGCCCGGGAACCCCCTGCCCCGGCATGCGCGGGGTGCCGTGGCCCGGTGGCGGGGGACCGTACGACCACCCTCCGGGCTGCGGCGGCTGGCCGCCCCGGTCGGGCTGCTGGGGGTTCCAGTAAGGCGAGGACATACAGCCGCCAGTTCCTAGAGTCGAGGAGGTCTCAGCGAGCGGGGCGAGCCACGCGGGTGGATACACGGGGACAGAAGGCAGGTTACCCAGGAGCCGTGTGTCCGCCATACTCGGACCACACCGGGACCGGCACGGGACGCCGATGCGGTCGGTCCGCGCCGCACCGGCCGCTGCTGGCAGGACAACCCCGGACACCCGTCCGTCCGGCCCTCCCGGAAATAACGAGGGGCGGCCGAAGCCGCCCCTGTGTGCCGTCTGGCATCCGGTCCGTCCGGCACCCGTTCCGTCTGGCCCTTGGCCTGCCTGGAATCCGTTCCGTCTGGTACCTGGTCCAACGCGCAGCGGTGTGTCACATACCGCTGTACGGAACCGCCTCGATGATCTCGACCCCGAGGCGCTTGCCGTTGGGCAGTTCGTAGCTGACGTCCTCGCCCACCCTCTTGCCGTTGATGGCGGCGCCGAGCGGCGACTTGGGGGAGTACACGTCGATGGGGGAGCCGCTCTCCTCGCGTGAGGCGAGCAGGAAGGTGACCTCCTCCTCGTCACCGTCGAACTTGACGGTGATGGTCATGCCGGGGCCGACCACGCCCTCGGTGCGGGGCGCTTCGCCGACCCGCGCGGTACGCAGGATCTCGGTGAGCTGGAGGATGCGGGCCTCCATCTTGCCCTGTTCCTCCTTGGCGGCGTGGTAGCCACCGTTCTCCTTGAGGTCGCCCTCTTCCCGGGCAGCCTCGATCTTCTCCGCGATCTCGATGCGCCCGGGCCCCGACAGGTGGTCCAGCTCTCCCTTGAGCCGGTCGTACGCCTCCTGGGTGAGCCAGGTGACGTTTTCATCGCGGGTCTGGGTCACGGGAACTCCTTGTGTACTAGTAGCTAAGGCCACCAGGCGGCCAGAGCTGAACTTACGAGAATATCACCGTGTGCGATCGCGCATCCGCCTTCACGAACAGCATCCGGCGGCCCCGGTCAGCCGCGGCCGGCCTCTGCACGCTCGGTCGGCACGTGTTCGCACTCGGTGTTCTCGGGGGTTCCTCTCCTAGCCCTGGTTCCAGACAGGGGGAAGGTTCGGTTGATCGGTGTGCCCTGACCGGTCTTGCTTGATCAGTCTTGCGAACCTTGTTCCCTGCATGAGGCCACTTCTACCGTGGAAGCCTGACGAACCGTTTCAACGGATTGGTTGACCGTTCGGTTCCCGCCCTCCACATTGACCCGTTCAGTACCGACCTCGACCATCTGGTTGTCGAGTGCGCGGATGAGGCATTCGGCTCCGTCCGGACTGTTCACTTCGAAGGAGATCCGTGCCTCGGTCTCGGAGGGGGCGGAGGCGGTGACCACCTGGTGGTGTACCCCACCCGCGAATCCGCCGTAACTCGACACGGCGTATCCCCACCCGATGGTGACCAGGACCGCGAAGATCGTCCCGACCACGAAGAAGACGGGCCCGTTGCCGTGGCGCTTGCGTAGCGCTGGCGCGGTGTCGGCACTGTTCACGGCATCATCTTCCGGGGTCGCTGACATTGGGAATCTCCGAGCAAGGGGACGGTGTTGTCTAAGATATCCCCGACCTGACAGCCCCCCTACGCGGCCCGCACGTGAGTCGCCCGCGGTCGGCCACGTGAGCCGTCCAAGCTGTGAGACACGCCGCGAAACCGGGGTGGCGGCGGACGGCCGAGCGGACACCTGTGTCCAGTGGTGGCCGTGTCAAGCGGACGGCTGTGCCAAACGGCCGTCGACCGAGTCAAGGAGAAGCCTTCGTTGTCCGAGCGCCTGCGGCTTATGGCCGTTCATGCCCATCCCGATGACGAGTCCAGCAAGGGCGCGGCCACGATGGCCCGCTACGTGGAGGAGGGCGCGGAAGTGCTGGTCGTCACCATGACCGGTGGCGAACGCGGTGACATTCTCAACCCCGCGATGGAGCGTCCCGAGATCCGCGAGAACATCACGGAGGTCCGCCGCCAGGAGATGGACCGTGCCCGCGAGATCCTCGGTGTGGACCAGGAGTTCGCCGGTTTCGTCGATTCCGGCCTGCCCGAGGGGGACCCCCTGCCGCCCCTGCCCGAGGGCTGCTTCGCGGACCTGCCGGTGGAGGAGGCCGCCGAACCGCTCGTGGCGGCGATCCGCCGGTTCCGGCCGCACGTCATCCTCACCTATGACGAGAACGGCGGCTACCCGCATCCGGACCACATCATGACCCACAAGGTCTCGATGCACGCCTTCGACGCGGCCGCCGAGCCGGACGCCTACCCCGACTCGGGAGACCCGTGGCAGCCCCTCAAGCTGTACTACTTCGTCTCGTTCCCACCGGAGCGTTTCGAGGCCCTCGCCGAGACCCTCGCCGAGCGCGGCTTGGAGAACCCCTTCGCGGAGTGGATCGACCGGATCAAGAAGCGGGACCGGCCTCGCTGGGAGATCACCACCAGCGTGCACTGCAGTGAGTACTTCGACACGGCGCACGCTGCGCTCAAGGCCCACGCGACCCAGGTGGACCCGAACGGGTTCTGGTTCGCCGTGCCCAACGAGGTCGTGGCCGAGGCCTGGCCGACCGAGGACTACCACCTCGTCCGCTCCATCGTGGACACCGAGGTCCCGGAGAAGGACCTCTTCGCGGGTGTCCGCGAGGCAATGAGAGTATGAGTGGCATGAACACCCTTCTCGTGTCCTCCGCGGTGCTCGCCAGCGACTTCGACTTGGACTCCGACACCGTCACCCCTGGTGTACTGGGCTTTCTCGCCATCTTCGCGATCGGCGTCGCCCTGTACTTCCTGATGCGCAGCCTGCTCGTCAAGCTGCGCGGTGTCTCTGCGCGGGCCGAGGAGCAGGAGGCCGCCGAGGAGGCGGAAGCTCAGGTTGGCGAGGCTGACACGGCTGAGGACGCGGAGTCCTCCGAGAAGGGGGCCGAGGGGGCTGGGGCGTCCGGGGTGGACGCCGCCGGCGGCGGATCCGTGGCGGGCAGCGCCGCTGAGGACACCTCCGCGAAGAGCTGAGCGTCGGCGGGAGCCGACCGGGGACCGTCCCCGCCGTGTGCCGGCGGGGACGGTCCCTTTTCATGGGCCCCTGCCCAGGTGGTGCCTGCATTGGACCGGTGCGGTGAGTCGGTTCCGGTCAGGTGGTTCCGGTCACCCCGTCTCCTTCCCCGCCCGCTCTCGGGCACGGAGCAGTCTCCGCTGTGCGCGCCGCCCGGACGCGACCACGAACGCCGTGGCCCACAGGCCGAACCGCGGCGCGGCGTCCGCAAGCCTCGCCTGCAGGCCGCGCCAGCGGGGGAGCGCGGTCACCGGACGGGGGCGGTCGAGGACCCTTTCCACCGCGCGCACCACCTCCTCGGGTCGCAACAGTGTGCCGGAGAACGAGAGCGCCGAGCCCGGGTCGTCGACCTTGTCGTGCAGCATCGGGGTCCAGATCCCGTCCGGGCAGACGCACGAGATGTCGATCCCTTCGTGCCCGGCCAGCCGCAGGTCCGCGAGCGTGCTCAGACTGAACCCGATGGCGGCGTGCTTGGAAGCGGCGTACACCGCTTCCCCGGGAACGGCGGTGAGCCCGGCCAGCGACACGATGTTGACGATGTGCCCGCCGCCCCGTTCGCGCATGGCCCGGATCGCGGCCACCGTTCCGTTGACGGTGCCGAGCGTGTTGACCCCGACCAGCAGTGCGCGGGTCGCCTCGTCCTGGTCCCAGGCGGGGCCGGTCGCCAGGACCCCCGCGTTGTTGATCCACACGTCGAGGCGCCCGGCCCGGGCCACGATCTCGTCGCGGGCCGCTTCGGTCCGGGTTCCGTCCCGGACGTCCACCTGCAGGGCGTGTGCCTTCGGGCCCAGTTCGGCAGCGGTCGCCGCTGCGGCCTCCCCGTCCAGGTCGGTGACCAGCACGGTGTATCCGCGTTCGATGAGCAGCTCGGCGATCCCGCGGCCGAGGCCGCGCCCGGCCCCGGTGACCACGGCACCCGCGGGTAGCCGTTCCCGGCCGGTCACACGCCTTCCTTTCCGGTCTCCTGGGCCTGGACGCCTTCCGCGCTCCCGCTTCCCTCCGCGGCCAGCCCGCTCCGGAGCCGCCCGTACGAGATGCCCCCGTGCGCGAACGTCGGTACCACCGGCCAGAACCGCTTCCACGGCGCGAGTTCGGTGGAGGGCAGGATCTGCAGCCAGCGCGGGTCCCGTCGGCACGGATCGGCCAGGATCTTCTCCTTGACCATGGAGTCGTACTGGTCCAGGGAGTCCTCGAGGGTGTTGGAGTTCGGGCAGATCTCCCGGCCGTAGCGCCGGTGGTAGCCGCGCACCCCGGGGATCCTGGACCGCTCCGGCTGCCAGTTGTCCAGGGCGATGCCGTTCTCCGACGAGACCCACACGCCGTCCGGTGTGTTGAGGAGCAGCGAGTGGTTGCCGTCGGTGTGCCCCGGGGTCCACAGCAGGGTGACGCCGGGACCGAGCTCGACGTCCCCCTCGAAGGTGACCAGCCGCGACCGGTCGACGCCCCGCAGGCCGTCCGCCACGTACCACGCCCACTGCATCGGGTGCAGTGAATCCAGCGTGGCCAGTTCGCGGGAGTGCACCAGCATGCGCGCCGAACCGAACAGCGGCTGACGCGGCTTCGCCTCGCCCTCGATCACCTCGCTCGAACCGAGGATCATCCTGGGGTCCTGGACGTGCAGGTGGTCGAACGTGCAGAAGTCGATGTCGTCGGGGGTGAGCCGGAGCTTGGCCAGGACGTCCTCCGGCTCGTTGTAGTACTTCAGCATGAAGGCCTCGGCGGCGCGGGTACCGCCGGGAATCCTCCCCATCAGCTCCTGGAGGTGGTGGTAGAACGGCGCCTCCGCCGAACCCGCCGGCACGGTCGGCTCGAACACCAGCGTGCGCGGACGGCCGTTCCAGTCGTCGTACTGCACCACGATCATCCGGTTGATCATCGAGATCATCGGCAGGGTCGGTACCGAGACGGCGTTGTTGAACGCGAACGCGACCGGGTACGGCGCGGCGGCGATGTCCACCGACCGCACTGCGCGCACCGCGCCCTGCTCCTTGAACCGCTTCTTGTACTCCTTGGCCGCCGCACGCACCGCCGCCAGCCGTTCCCCGCGCGGCCAGACGTCGTGCACGCCGTCGAATTCGGGGACACCGCGCGCCCCGATCTCCGCCAGAGCGCTCTCACCGTGGTGTTCCGCCATCTCGCCGTCCCTTTCCGGTCGTCGGCCGCTCGGACTCCGGCCCCGTTCCCTCGGGGTGTCCGCCGTTGTGGGCACTTTAGGAAGAGAGCGTGATCCGGAACACTCTCTGCCCGGCCGCAGAGTTAACATTTCCGGACAGAGAGGAGGAATGCCGTGCACGAGTGGGATCTGCCGCGCAGTCCGGCCAGCGCACTGCTGCTCGTCCGCCTCGGTGAGGAATACGGCGTGCCCGCGGACGAGACCCTGCACGGCACCCTGCTCACCGTCGCCGACCTCGCCGACCCCCGGGCCCTGGTGACCGCCGGGCAGGAGACGCGTGTCGTGCGGAACCTCCTCCGCTCCGTCCCCGGGGTCGATGCCCTGCCCGCCCTGGCGGGTGCGCGTTACCACCTCACCACCCACGGCATCTGGGGCTTCGCTATCGCCAGCAGCCCCACCCTGCGGTCGGCGATCGCTCTCGGGATCCGCTATATCGCCCTGACCTGGGCTTTCTGTGGAATATCGGTGGAGGAGGACGGCCACCGCCTGCGCCTACTCCTGCACTCCGAGCATCTCCCCTGGGACGTGCGCCGTTTCTACGTCCAGCGGGAACTGGCCTCGATCATCGCTTTCGGCCGCGAACTCGGGATCGAGAGCGACCGGCTGCTCGAGGTCCGCCTGCGCGACCCCCGGCCGACCGACCCGAAGCCCTACGAGAACCTCCTCGGCCCGAGGGTCGGTTTCCGCGCCGGCGAGGACTGCCTGGTGGTCGCCGCCGCCGAGCTGGACCGGCCGCTCCCGCGCGCCGACGCGCACACCGCCGCCCTCGCTGAGGAGCAGTGCCGCCAGCTGTTGGAGGAGAAGTACGGCAGGAGCGGATACGCGGGACTGGTGCGCGGACACTTGATGTCCGGGCTGCCGGGGGTGGCCGGTATCGAGGACGTGGCGGGCCGGATGCATGTCAGCACCCGCACCCTGCGCAGGCGCCTCGAGGATGAGGGGACCTCCTACCGCGCCCTCTTGGACGAGGTGCGCGAGCGGCTGGCCGAGGAGCTGCTCAGTACCGGGCTCACGGTGGAGGCGGTCGGTCGGCACCTCGGCTACCGGAACACCCCGAGCTTCACGCTCGCCTTCAAACGCTGGAAGGGCGAGGCCCCGAGGGCCTACCTCTCCTCCCGCCGAGCAGCAGGCTTTCGATGAGCGTTAGTGGCGCGTGGACATCGGCTGGCAGAGTGGGGACATGTCCAACCGCTTGAGCGACGCGACCAGCCCGTACCTCCTGCAGCACGCCGAGAACCCCGTGGAGTGGTGGCCCTGGGGTGAGGAGGCCTTCGCGGAGGCCCGCCGCCGCGACGTCCCCGTGCTCATCTCCGTGGGATACGCGGCCTGCCACTGGTGCCACGTCATGGCACACGAGTCCTTCGAGCACCTGGCGACCGCGAGCCTGATGAACGCCCTGTTCGTCAACATCAAGGTCGACCGCGAGGAACGTCCCGACGTCGACGCCGTGTACATGGAGGCCACCCAGGCCATGACCGGCCAGGGCGGTTGGCCCATGACGGTGTTCGCCACCCCGGACGGTGCCCCGTTCTACTGCGGTACCTACTTCCCCCGTGACCACTTCCAGCGTCTGCTCGAGGGGGTGGCCACCGCTTGGCGGGACAAGCGCGCTGACCTGCTGGACCAAGGCGACCGGGTGGTGGAGGCGCTCGGGGCCCCGCGCCGTCTGGCTGCGTCCCCGCCCCCCACCGCGGCCGACCTGGACCTGGCCGTCCAGGCGCTGATCCGCGACTACGACGCCGCCAACGGGGGTTACGGCGATGCGCCGAAGTTCCCGCCGTCGATGCTGCTCTCCTTCCTGATGGCGCAGCACGAGCGCACCTTCCCCTTCCAGACCGCTGACGAGCCCACCCCAGCGGCCCTGATGGCGAGCGGAACCGCCGAGGCCATGGCCAGAGGCGGTATCTACGACCAGATCGGCGGCGGTTTCGCGCGCTACTCGGTGGATGCCGAGTGGGTGGTTCCGCACTTCGAGAAGATGCTTTACGACAACGCCCTGCTGTTGCGCGCCTACACCCGGATGGCGCGCCAGCCCGCGGGCGGCGACGCTGCGGCGGCCGCCGCCCACGCCCTCCTGTTGCGCGTGGTCCAGGAGACCGGGGACTGGCTGCTCCGGGACCTGCGCACTCCGGAGGGCGGTTTCGCCTCGGCACTGGACGCTGACAGTGAGGGCGAGGAGGGCACGTACTACGTGTGGACCCCCGGCCAGCTGCGCGAGGTCTTGGGCGAGGAGGACGGCGCTTGGGCGGCGGAGCTGTTCGGGGTGACCGAAGGGGGCACCTTCGAACGCGGTTCGTCCGTGCTCCAGCTCCGTGCCGACCCCGGCTCCGCCGAGCGCTACGACCGCGTGCGCGCGGCCCTGCTCACCTCCCGGGAGGGCCGGGTCCCGCCAGACCGCGACGACAAGGTCGTCGCGGCGTGGAACGGTCTGGCGATCGCCGCTCTCGCCGAGGCGGGCGCGCTCCTGGAACGCCCCGCCTGGATCACCGCTGCCCGAGAGGCCGCCGACTTGGTCCTGTCCGTGCACCTGCGGGACGGGCGCCTGGTCCGTACTTCGAGGGACGGCCGCCCCGGCCCCAGCGCCGGTGTCCTGGAGGACTACGCGGACCTCGCAGAGGGGTTGTTCGCCCTGCACGGCGTCACCGGTGAGGCCCGCTACGTACACGAGGCCGGGAAGCTCCTGGACACCGTCCTGGACCACTTCGGTGACGAGGACGGGGGGTTCTTCGACACCGCGGACGATGCCGAGAAGCTGTTCAGCCGCCCCCAGGACCCCACGGACAACGTCACCCCCTCCGGGCGCTTCGCCGCCGCCTCCGCGCTGCTCACGTACGCGGCACTGACCGGAAGCGAGCGCCACCGCGCCGCCGCCGAAGGGGCGCTGGCCGTCGTCCCGCTGCTGGCCGAGAAGGCGCCCCGCTTCGCCGGTTGGGGGATGGCCACCGGTGAGGCTCTGCTCACCGGACCGCGCGCGGTCGCCGTGGTCGGTGAACCGGGTGCGCCGGAGACCGAGGAGCTGGTTCGGACGGTGCTGCGCTGGGCCCCGCTGGGTACGGTCCTGTCCCGCGGCGACGGCAGCGACAGCGGGGGAGTGCCCCTGCTGGAGCAACGCACCGCCCTGGCGGGGAAGGCGACGGCCTACGTGTGTGAGGGCTTCGTCTGCCAGCTCCCGGTCACCACCCCGGAGGCCCTGAAGTCCCAACTGTCCCAGGGCTGACCGCCCGCCGAAGCCAGCGATGATCTTGCCCCTGTCTCCACCCTCGCCCGCCGAGAGTGGAGCTGGGGCAAGATCATCGTCAGAGGCGGCTAGTGGAGTTCGACTTCGTCGATGATCTTGTCGACCATGTCGGGCCGGTAGTCGGGCTGGCGGATCTCCAGGTACACCGTGGTGGCGGTGCCGGGCGGCTGCATGGCGACGGTGGTGAAGGACCCGTTGTCATTGCACTCGGGCCACTCCCAGGCCCGGCCTTCCCACCCGTCCAAACTGACCTCGCGCTCCTCCGGGGCGCCCGCGCAGGGGTCGGTGTCGGCAACCTTGCCCAGGCTGGGGGAGCCGGGCAGCACCGTGGCGTACACCCCGTACGCGGGTTTCCCGGTCTCGTGCCAGTCGTCGGCGTCGGTGGCCGCGAGCAGCCCCGGGCCTGCCCCGGCGTCCATCGCGGCCGGTCGGGCGTCGAGGTCGGTGTGGAACTCTTGGGCCCACGCCGACGGGACGTCGACGTGCACGTCCTGGGCGGCGTGCCGGACCGTGGTCAGGGACATACCGGGCTCGCCGAAGGAGGCGGTCATCCCGACCGCGAGGAGTACGCAGGTCAGGACGATGGCCCCGGTGCGCTGCCACGGCATCCGGAACCGGTGCCACCAGGGGGTCGCCTCGGGCAGGTTGGGCGCCATACGGATGGCCCGGACCCGGTCGGTGAAGGTCTTGGCGTCGCCGGGTCGGCTCTCACGGTCCACGGAAAGCGCGGACAGGATCAGCTCGTCAAGCGCGGGCGGCAAACCTGGCCGGATCCGGCCAGGTGCGACTCGGACCGGGGGGCGTGCCGGGGGTCGGCCGGTGATGAGTTCGTAGGCGACCGCGCCCAGTGAGTACACGTCCGAGCGAACGTCCAGGTCACCGCCGGGCATGCTCTGTTCGGGGGACATGTAGCCGGGGGTTCCGGCGGCGGCGGTGAAGCCGGAGGCCTCGTCGATCGCCTTGGCGAAACCGAGGTCGGCGACCAGGACGCGCTGGCCGACCGGGGAGGACTGGAGGAGCACGTTCGACGGTTTGATGTCCCGGTGGATCGTGCCGTGCCCGTGCAGCACGGTGATGCCCTGGCCGATCTCCGTGAGCAGGCGGAGTGCCTCGTCCAAGGGCAGCTGGCCGCGCTGGATGAGGTCGGCGACGCTGCCCTGGTCGGCGTAGGTCATCACCATGTACGGCCGCCCGTCGGGCAGCACGTCCACGTCGTGCACCGCCACCAGCCATGTGGAGTCGGTCTGGCGCAGGATGCGCGCTTCCTCCAGGAACCGGTGCTGGATGTCCATCTGGTGCGCCCAGTTCTCGGCGAGTACCTTGATGGCGACCGGGTAGTTGAGCAGATCGTCCTGCGCCAGCCAGACTGTGGCGAAGGAACCGGAACCCAGGCGCCGGATGACGCGGTAACGTCCGAAAGCCTCCGGTTGGCTCATTTCCGCCTCGGTCTGTTGGGGGTAAAAACGCGTTCGTTGCCCACTAATACACCATCTGCGCCCTCACGTTGGCTTCCGTGGATATGATCCCCTCCCCGGGTAGCGCTGACGCCTTCGGGGCATGGAAACTGGTGGTGCCCCTTCCAGGGAGGAAGCCTTCCAGGGAGGAAGCCTTCCAGGGAGGAAGCCTTCCAGGGAGGAAGCCTTCCAGGGAGGAAGCCTTCCAGGGAGGAAGCCTTCCAGGGAGGAAGCCTTCCAGGGAGGAAGGTCCCTTTGGGTGGGGAGCCCGTTCGGGTTCTGTGCGCCATGTGAATGGCGGATCGGAGAATGTGGAGTTGGTCGGAGCCGGACGGGACCCGTAGACGTCCAATTGACGTGTGACCCTCTACAAGGCGGGTGTAGGTGCCCTACGGCCCGGGCCGCCCGCACGCACTACAAAGAGGGCGCTCGCGCGTCCTAGGGCGTGTCCGCCGAACATGCCCTAATAGATGGTGGGCGCGAAAGCGTCCTGCAAGGTGGACGTGGAAGTGTCCGTATGGACGGCCGGACGTCTGACGCAAGCCAGGAAGAGATCAGCCATGAGCAGTAGTGATCACGCAGAACGCGGGGAGACCCCCGCCCCCCGCCGCCGGGTGGCGAGCAATGTCGACGAGGAGCTGGAGGAGCTCGCGCTCCGCGCCAGGGACGGCGACGCGGTCGCGCTGGACGACCTGCTGCGCCGTATCCAGCCCGAGGTGCTGCGCCGGTGCGCCCGGTTCCTCCCCTACCGCCAGGACGCCGAGGAGGCCTGCCAGGACGCGCTCCTGCGTGTGGCCCGCAAGATCGACAGCTTCAAGGGCGACTCCCTCTTCACCACGTGGCTGTACACCGTGGTGTCCAACTCCGCCCGGCAGACCTACCGTTCCATGAAGCGCCGCTCCAACGAGTTCCCCACCGAGGCCGAGCGGATGCCGCACCAGCGGGACCCGCGCACGACCAGCGTCATCGCCGGTTCGCGGATCGACCTGCTGGAGGCGCTCGAGCAGTTGGAGAAGGACCGCCCCAACCTGGTCGCTCCGCTGGTCCTGCGGGACCTGTGCCAGATGGACTACAACGAGATCGCCGCTGAGCTGGATCTCGCCCTCGGCACCGTGAAGTCCCGCATCCACCAGGGCCGCAAGCACGTGCGAAAGTCGTTGGCCGTGACGTAGTGTCCCCGGGCGAACTACTCTGGAAGTATCCCCGTCGGCACATCCGCCACAGGAGTGCGCCGTCTTTCGATCCAGCTCTGAGAGGTTCCGCCAATGGGGCTCCGTAACCCCCTGTACTGGCTGTACGAAAGGCGTCTCGAGCGCCGGCTGACCAGCCAGGAGATTCCTCGTCACGTCGGTGTCGCGATGGACGGCAACCGGCGGTGGGCGAAGAGCAGTGGTCTTCCGGGAGCCGAGCAAGGTCACCAGGCCGGCGCGAACAAGATCTTCGAGGTGCTCGGCTGGTGCAACGAGGTCGGTGTGCAGGTCGTCACCCTGTGGTTGCTGTCCACCGACAATCTCACGCGCGACGAGACCGAGCTCGGCCCCTTGGTGCGCATCATCGAGGAGACCATCGCGCGGTTGCGCCAGGAGGGTTGGAACACACGGCCCGTCGGCGCACTCGACGTTCTGCCCGATTCGACCGCTCGTGCCCTGAAAGAGGCGGAAGAGGCCACATCCGGCAACCCGGGTCTGGTTGTCAACGTCGCTGTCGGGTATGGGGGTAGACGTGAGATCGCTGATGCGGTTCGGTCCCTCCTGCACGAGGAGGCGGCCAAGGGCACCGAGATCCAGGAGCTGGCAGAGCGCCTGGATATCGAAGATATCGCCCAGCATCTCTACACGCGTGGACAGCCCGACCCCGATCTACTCATCCGTACCTCGGGGGAACAGCGTCTCTCGGGCTTCATGCTGTGGCAGAGCGTGCATTCGGAGTTCTACTTCTGCGAGGTCTTCTGGCCTGCCTTCCGCAGAGTGGACTTCCTGCGTGCGCTGCGTGCCTACGGTGCGCGCAACCGGCGCTTCGGCTCCTGACCCCCGCTCCTCACTCCCTTCCCGCACCCGTCCCGTGTGGCGGTCCGTGTCTGTCGACGGTCCGCCCGTAACGCGGAGTTCACCGGGTGCTGGGTTCGGGCACTGGAAAACGGGCTCTCGGGCGCGTAGCGTCGGAGCCAGCGGGTGGTGTTCGTCCACCCGTTCGGGAGGCCCCGTCTCATTGATCTTCTCCGCGCTCGCGGGTTGTCGAAGAGGAGGGCCGGACCCGGCCCTCGTGGGCCTGGTCCCGGTCCTCCAAGATCCCGTGACAGCAGGGTGCCCCAGCGGCACCCAAGGGGAGAACGAGTGGCTAGTTCCTCGATCGATCGCCGTGACATCCAGCCCCCCACCGCCCCCGGCGCGGAGGTAGGAGAGGGCTCGCGCGTCTACGTGCTCGACACCAGCGTCCTGCTCGCCGACCCGATGGCCATGACCCGGTTCGCCGAGCACCAGGTCATCATCCCCGTGGTGGTGATCACCGAGCTGGAGAGCAAGAGGCACCACCCGGAACTCGGGTACTTCGCTCGTAACGCGCTGCGCCGTCTGGACGACCTCCGGGTCGCACACGGCCGCCTGGACGTCGCCGTACCGGTGAACGAGCAGGGCGGCACGCTGAGGGTAGAGCTCAACCACAGCGATCCGACGATCCTCCCGGCGGGCTTTCGGCTCGGCGACAACGACACCCGGATCCTGACGGTGGCCCGCAACCTCCAGGAGGGATACGAGGAGGAAGACGCGGTCGTCCTGGTGAGCAAGGATCTGCCGATGCGGATCAAGGCCTCGTCGATCGGCCTCTCGGCGGACGAGTACCGGGCCGAGCTCGCCATCGAACACGGGTGGACCGGGATGGCGGAGCTCGATGTCCCCGCCCACAACATCGGCGAGCTGTTCTCCGCCGGTGAGAGCGAGATCGAGGAGGCCAGGGACCTGCCCTGCCACACCGGTCTGGTGCTGGTCTCCGACCAGGGCAAGGCTCTGGGCCGGGTCCAGGCGGACAAGTCCGTGAAGGTGGTGCGCGGAGACCGGGACGTGTTCGGTCTGAAGGGGCGCAGCGCCGAGCAGCGCGTCGCCTTGGACCTGCTCACCGACCCCGAGGTCGGCATCGTCTCCCTCGGCGGGCGCGCCGGCACCGGCAAGTCCGCGCTGGCGCTCTGCGCCGGCCTGGAGGCCGTTCTGGAGAGGGCCCAGCACCGCAAGGTGATGGTCTTCCGACCGCTGTACGCGGTGGGTGGTCAGGAGCTCGGCTACCTCCCGGGGACCGAGAACGACAAGATGACGCCCTGGGGCCAGGCGGTGCACGACACCCTGTCCGCGGTGACCAACGAGGACGTCATCGAGGAGATCGCGGACCGGGGGATGCTCGAGGTCCTGCCCCTCACGCACATCCGGGGCCGTTCGCTGCACGACGCCTTCGTGATCGTCGACGAGGCCCAGTCCCTGGAGCGCGGCGTGCTGCTGACCGTGCTGTCCCGCCTGGGCGAGAACTCGCGGGTGGTCCTCACGCACGACATCGGCCAGCGGGACAACCTCCGGGTGGGCCGCCACGACGGGGTCGTCGCGGTGATCGAGAAGCTCAAGGGGCACCCCCTCTTCTCGCACATCACCCTGAACAGGTCCGAGCGTTCGCCCATCGCGGCCCTCGTCACCGAGATGCTGGAGAACTGACCCGCACGCCCTGACCCGCACGCCCGCGCCCTCCCGGCCGCTTGGCCGGGAGGGCGCCCGTGTTCGCGGATGCGGTCGCCGTAGTCGGTCAGTGCATCGTGGCGACGAACCTTCCCGCCCGGCGCAGGCGCTCGAGGCTGGCTTCGTATCGGGCCCCGATGACCAGCAGCACCACACCGACGACCGCGAAGGGCAGCCAGTTGGGCAGCAACAGGGTGAGGTCCCACAGGGGCGGCCCGAAGGCGCGCAGCGAGGTGACGAGCAGGGCCGCGCCACCGATGACCAGCACCGCCTGGAGGCGCTGGCGCAGCCCCCACACCGTGATGGCCAGGCCGACGGCGAGCACGGCGGGGACGCGCCAGGCCATGTCGTCGGTCATGAGCACGAGCCACACGGTGGGCCCGAGCAGCAGCGCCAGTCCGCCGCCGTAGGCGAGCCAGCTCGACGGGGTCTCGACGGCCTTGCGCGACCACTCCCAGCCGATCACCAGGAAGGCGATCGCGGGCGGTGCCGTGTAGGCCTCGGGGACGGTCACGTTCCAGGACGCGAGAGCGGTCCACAGGGCGCAGAACATCAGCACGCCGCCGACGACCGAGAGCGCTTCGCGGTGGGGCCGCACCCCGCTGGCCAGGCTCACCACGCCGACCACGGCCAGGGCGACCGCGACCAGTTCCAGGCGGGCCCCCGCCATCACCGTGAGCATGAGGGCGCTGACCGCCCAGAACGCCGCGGGGATCTCGGTGGCCTCCAGGAGCGGGCCGCTCAGGCGCGGGGCGACCGCCGCCACAGCGGCTACCACGGCGATGGGGCCGAAGGCCGCGTACTCGGTCGGGGCGTTCAGGGCCAGCAGCAGGGTGAGGGCGAAGCCGCCCGTGGCCGTCGTGGCCGTCGCGGTGGAGGCCACTGCGGCGAACCGGGTGCGGCCCATGGCGCTGACGACCGACGCGGTCACCGCGGCCACCAGCAGGACCCCCACGGTGCTGTAGCGCTCCGAGAGCGCCCAGCTCAGCGCGAGCAGCATGGTGGCCAGACCGGTCAGCCACGGCATCCAGGAGAATCGGCCGTCGCGGACCAACGCGGACCCGGTCAGGAGCAGGGCACCCACAGCCAGGGTCCACACCATGGCCGAGAGGAAGGTCGCTCCCACAGCCACCGGAAGCGGCACGAGGGTCAGCGGCGTGACCAGAGCGAGGGCCGGGACCGATTTTTCGCGGTCCAGGAGCCACACGGCGCCTAGGGCCAGCACCCCGGCGACGAGGAGGCCGATGGGGACGGTCACCGCGCTGAGGGTGTCGGGCGGCCCTTGGATCCCGATGAACGTGTGCGCGGGGTCCAGGAGTGCCTCGAGCGGAGCCGCGTAGGTGCCGTGCGTCCAAGAGAAGAAGGACAGCGCCGGGATCCCGCGCGGTCCCACCACCAGCGGGGCGGCGGCCAGCAGGAGCAGCCCCAACACGCTGTACGGGAGCGGTGCGGCCGGCGGGGCCGAGCCGGTTGCTTCCGCCGACTCAGCCGCAGCTGAGTGCTCAGCGGCCTCCGTCGGCCCAGCCGGTGCGCTCGACCTCTCGCGTTCCGTGCGGCCGAGGACCAGTGCGGCCGCGCCGAGGAGCAGGGTGATCCCGCCGAGGAGCCACCAAGGGGTGTGGCCCTGGTCGGGGGTCCCGAGGGTCGCGGTGGCGACCAGCGTGGCGAACCCGGCGATGAAGACCCCGGTCCCCGTGAAGACCGTCAGTCCGTACACGAGCCGGGCTTCGGTACCGGGCACCTTGCGGTGGTGGGCCAGAGCGGAGAGCAGGACAGCGGTGGCGGCCAAGAGCAGCACGACCAGGGTGAGGTGTTGCTGCGGCAGCGCCCAGATCAGGGCGAGCACCATGGTGGCCAGTCCGGTCAGGCCGGGTAGCCAGCCGACGGTGGACGGCAGGCGGGTGGCCCACAGGAACAGGGCGGCACCGATCAGGAGCGTCCACAGGACCGCCACGGAGAACGGCGCGCCCAGCAGTACCGGCAGCGGCACCAGGGTGAGCGGGGCGACCAGCGCGAGGCCGGGAACGGACAGTCCGCGATCCAGCAGCCACACGGTTCCCAGGGCCAGCGCCCCGGCGACCACGATCCCGAGGACGACACCGATCGCGCTCGCGGTGTCCACCGGGACCGGGATGCCGATCAGCCCGTGCGCGGGGTCCCACAGGACCGACGCCGGCGCCGTGAACCCGGTGTGGCCCGAGGCCGAAACGGGTGCGGGAAGGCCGCGCCCGACCACCGCCGGGGCGGCCGCCAGCAGGAGCAGGCCCATCACGCTGAACGGGCCCGGTACGCCCGCCGCGGCCTGATCCTTCGGCTCGGGTGCCTTCGTGCGGTCCGTGTGGCCGAGGACCAGCGCGGTCGCTCCGAGGAGGAGCGTGATGGCGCCGAGCAGCCACCACGGCATCTGGCCCCCGGCGCCGAGGGCCGCGGAGGCGATCAGGGCGCCACAGCCGAAGGCGAGGGCCACGCCCCACGCGATGCCCGTCAGCCCGTACACGAGCAGTGCTTTGGACTCCTCGGTGGCGGGGGAGATGCCGCGGTGGGCCAGGGCGGAGGGCAGGACGGTCGCGGCGGCTAGGAGCAGTGCGACCAGGGTGAGGTGCTGTTGTGGCAGCGACCAGGACAGGGCGAGCAGCATGGTGGCCAGTCCGGTCAGGCCGGGCAGCCAGCCGACGGTGGGCCGGAGACGGGTGACCCACAGGAACAGGGCGGCGCCCACCAAGAGGGTCCACACGACCGCGGCGGCGAGCGGTGCGCCCAGCAGTACCGGCAGCGGCACCAGGACGGGCGGAACGGTCAGGGCCAGCCCGGCCGACAGCCAGTGGCGTTCGGTCAGGGCCACGACGCCCAACGCCAGAGCACCCACGAGAAGCAGTGCGAGGGAGTAGCCCACGGCGGAGAGGAAGTCGGTCTGCGCCGGAAGGCCGAGCGCGGAGTGCGCCGGGGCCCACATCGCCTCCGCCGGGGCCGACCAGGACTCCTGTGCGGAGAACAGGGTGAGCGCCGGTGTGCGTGCGGGCAGGGCCAGCAGCGGTGCGATCGGGAGCAGAAGCAGCCCCACCAGGGTGAACAGCGCACCCAGGTCGGTGGGCTCGGAGCGCTCTTCGGCGGCTCCGTGCCCGGCGGCCCCGTGCGCTCTTGAAGCGCCGTTCGCCGCACCGGCGCCGTGCCTCTTGGCGGGTTCGGGCAGGGAGGACGGGGTCGGCACCCGGCTCAGCAACAGGGCGGTCGCCCCGCTCAGCAGCGCGACGGCGGTCAGCATCCACCACTGGGCCTGGACGGTGCCGTCCTCACCCCGGTTGACGGCCAGGAAGAAGGCGCCGATGAGCAGGGCCAGGCCCCACAGGAGGGCGCTGCCCATGTACAGGATTGCGGCCCGGTCGCCCGGCCGCGGGCGTCGGCCCGGGACCGCGGCCCGGCGCGCCCCGGCCGCGCAGACCACCGCGGTGACGGCCAGGAACAGCAGGGCGGCGAGGGTCGTGTAGCGCTCGGGCAGCGCCCAGGCCAGCCCGGTCACGAGGGTCAGTGCTCCGGTGATCACCGGGACCGCGTTCAGCCGGCCCGGTAGGAGCGCGGAGCCCAGGACCAGTCCGCCGCCGGCCACCAGGGCCGTTCCGACCGCCACAGTCTGCGGCAGGCCGAGGAGCAGCGGGACGGCCAGGAGCGTGACCGGGGCGAGGCAGGCCAGCGTGCCGGGCAGGGCGGAGCGGCGCAGCAGCAGGACCGCGCCCGCGGCCAGCCCGGCCGCGACCAGGACCCCGGCCAGGAAGGCGAGGTTCTGCGGCGGCTGGGTGGCCGTCTGCTCCAAGCCCATCAGCTCCATGGCGGGGGCGGTCATCTCCGCCGGGGTGTGGCCCCACAGCGACGCCAAGCGGGGGAGTACGGGCAGGTGCGCGGGGCCCGCGACCAGCGGCATCAGTGCCAGGGCGCCGAGTCCGACGACGGTGTATCCGGTGAAGTACTCGGAGGAGGCCGTCGCGGGGCGCCGCCAGCGGTCCAGCAGCAGGCCGGTCACCCCGGCCAGGAAAAGGACGGCGGCGAGTGCCCACCGGTCGTCGGGCATGCGTCCGGTGGAGCCGAAGTCGGCGAACACCGCCACGGCGGTGCCGCCGAGTGCGAGCGCGCCGAGGACGAGTGCTGCGGCGTGCAGGGTCCGGACCGGGCCGTCCACCCGTATGAGGCCGAGGCGGCGCACGACCAGGACGTCGGCGAGCGCGGTGGCGGCGAGCACGGGCAGCAGCCACACGGGGGAGCCGTCGGTCGGGAGTGAGATAACCAGTAGCAGCGGGATCAACTGCGTGAACAGGGCCGCCAGGACCCAGGGCGAGCGCAGCGGCACCAGCGCCGGATAGATCACCAGGAGCGCGCTCATCACCGCGAGGGCCGCGGCGGTGTACCCGGGGCCGTTGGTGATCTGGTCGGCCAGGAGCCACAGGGCGAGCGCGTCCACGCAGAGCAGCCCGGCGGCCAGTGCCCCGAAGGTCTCGGCGGTGGCGTTCAGACCGCGCTTGTACAGCGGGTGGGCCAGCCCGGCGAATGCCAGGGTGGTGGCGCCGAGCACGGCGGTGCGCGCACCGGTGCTCATGTCGCTCCACGTCCAGATGGCGAAGACCAGGGCGGCGATGCCGACGAGGAGGCCGCCGAGGCCGAGGATGATGTTCTGGGCTGAGCGTCCGCTGACCTCGCCGCCCGGTCCGGTGGATGCGGGGTGACCGGTCCGGTGCGCGGTTCCGTGTGCGGCCGCGGGGGTCGGCTCGACCGCGGAGGTGGGCTCGACCGCGGGGGTGGGGAGCGCCGGTTCGGGCGCGGAGGGCTCGGCGGGATCTTCGGCGGGGGACTCTGCGGGTGCCGGGACGGCGGCGGCCGGGGCCGCGGCTGATTCGGGGCCGGCCTGCTGGGCTGCGCCACGGGCCGCCTGCGGTGCCGCCTCAGGGGCGGCCTGGGGAGACGCGTCCCGGGGCTCAGCCGGGGAGCGCCGCATCTCGGACTCCCAGCGCAGCCGGGCCAGGACACCGGGGCGTTCCCGGACCAGGGTCTGCTCGCGTTCGCGCAGGGAGGTCAGTTCGGTGTCGATCCACCACAGGCGGTGCGCGGTCGGCCCACTGAGACTGAGGCCGCAGGTCGGGCACACGTACACGGCGTCGGCCAGCGACGCGCTGCAGTCGGGGCAGTGGCGCGGCGCTCCAGGCGGAGGCGGTGGCAGTCCTTGGGCGTTCATGGTGCCCATGCTCCTCGCGGCGGCCTCGGGGCACATCAGTACGGATACTCAAACGGCCACTGTGCGCGCTACTCAGCCAAGACTCCTCGGACAGTGCCGCGCCGGTCCGGACGGCGCCGTCCCGGTGAGGTGGGTCTCGATTCGGCCCCCGCGAGACGATCGCCACAGGCCTGCCCGATTGACTCGGCCTTGACTCTTCGTGGTGAAGGGCAGGTCAGGGGCCTGGCATAGGGGCACATTCCGTGATGTGAGTCAGGACACAGTAAAACTGGCGTTACTTTGCCGTGACGGTAGTGCAGGCTGAGGTCGCTGCACAGTGAATCCCCCTCCCGCGTGGGAGCCCCACCCCGTGGTCGGTCGCACGGCGAATCCGTCCCCATCACGGCAGGTCGGCGGGCCACGCGGTCCAACAGCGGCGAACCACACCACGCGAACGTCCCCGAGGTCACGCGTGTGCCGAAGTGAAAGGGCGATTTTGCTACTCAACCGGATCTCACTGCGCCAGATGAGCGCGGTCGGAGCCGCCGCGCTGGTCGCGGGCGGCATGTTCAGCGTCTCGGCCTTCGCCGAGACCGACGAACTCGACCCGCGGCAGGCCGCTTCCGAGGCAAGCGTTCCCGAACAGCCCGAGGAGCCGGCCGAGGACTTCTTCGCAGCCTCGCCCGACTCCGACGAAGCCGAGCGCGACAACCGGCGCGAGGCGACCCGGGGCGAGGCGCAGGCCGCGGCCGACGAGGCCGTCCAGGCCGCCAGCGGCACCGGGGCGGAGATCCAGGAGCCGGAACCCGAGCCCGAGCCCGAAGCGGAGGAGACCCCCTCCGGCGGCTCCTCCGACGAGTCTTCCGGGTCCGCTTCGGTCCCCTCCGGTTCGGCCAAGGACATCGCTCTCCAGATGGTGCTCGACGAGGGCTGGGGTGCCGACGAGTTCCACAGCTGCCTCGAGCCCCTGTGGGAGAAGGAGAGCAACTGGGACCACACGGCCGAGAACCCCAGTTCCGGTGCGTACGGCATCCCGCAGTCCCTGCCCGGCAACAAGATGGCCAGCGAGGGCGACGACTGGCAGACCAACCCGGCCACCCAGATCGCCTGGGGCCTCAGCTACATCAAGGACCGCTACGGAAATCCGTGCGGCGCCTGGTCCCACTCACAGGCCAACAACTGGTATTAATAGGTTTTTCCCTGCCCTAAACCCCCTTTTGGGAAAGGCAATCGTGCTACTCAACCGAATGTCGCTGCGGAGTACCGCGGCCGTCGGTGCGGCGACCCTGGTCGCCGGCGCGACGTTCGCCGTCTCCGCCTTCGCGGACGACGGTGTGGACCCGGACGTGGCCGCCAGCGCCGCTGTGCCGCAGTCCGACGAACCCGCGGCCGACACCGACGAAACCCAGGACGAGGAGTTCTTCGCGTCGTCGGAGCAGCTGTCCGAGGACGACCTCCGGGCCCTGCGCGAGGACGCGCAGGACCAGCGTGACGCTGCCAGCGGCGAAGGGGTGCTCAGCACCCAGGCCACCGGCAGCGACATCGAGGAGGAGGAAGAGGAAGAGGAAGAGGAGGAGGAAGCCGAGGAGACGCCCGAGTTCACGGGCGACCCCAAGAGCATCGCCCGCGAGATGGTGTCCGCGGAGGGCTGGGGCGACAACGAGTTCGACAGCTGCCTCGAGCCCCTGTGGGAGCGGGAGAGCAACTGGGACCACACGGCCGAGAACCCCAGTTCCGGTGCGTACGGCATCCCGCAGTCCCTGCCCGGCAACAAGATGGCCACCGAGGGCGACGACTGGCAGACCAACCCGGCCACCCAGATCGCCTGGGGCATCGGCTACATCAAGGACCGCTACGGCACCCCTTGTGAGGCCTGGGCCCACTCCGAGTCCGTCGGCTGGTACTAGTACCGCCCACGGCTGCCAGAGTCTCTACGGCCGCCAAGGCCCCCAAACCTGCTGCGGCCTCCCGAAGCCGCCAAGGCCGCTAAGGCCCGAAGGTCGACCAAATCCCCCAGGGTCACGAGAACGGCCCCACGCACGTGCGTGGGGCCGTTTCTTGGTACGCGGTTTCTCGTGCGCGGGCCGACGGTGCGTCAGCCGAGGGGCTCGAAGGTCTCGATGACGTCCTCGTGGATGTTGTCGTAGTCCCCGGCCTCCTCGCGGGGCACGTTCACGTTCACGAGGTAGAACTGCCGGTGGTCGCCCCGCTCCGCGATCACCGCGTAGACCCAGAACGTGCGCTCCTGGTTGGCCCAGCTGGTGTTCACGAGGTCGGCCTCGACCATCGCCACGTCCAGCCCTTCGAGGCCGGTGTCGAAGTCGTCCCGGTCGAAGTCCTCCTCGTCCTCGACCACGTAGCCGCTGGTGGCGTCGCCGTCGATGTCGGTGCCGCCGTCGGTCTGTTCCAGGAACTCGGCGGCGGTGCCGGTGTGCTGGGTCTCCTCCCAGCTCTCCACCGTGATCTGGTGCTCCATGCCCGGCGCGACGAAGGAGACGAAGGCGTCGTCGACCTCGCTGTCGTCCACGGTCCAGCCGCCCGGATAGTCCATCGAGAACCAGTCGGACGCGAACGGCTGCAGGTCGTCATCGTCGTACTCGGGCGGGACGCCGTCGACCTGGGCGTCCTCGTCCCGGTCACCGCCGCCCGGCTCCTGGTCCCGCTCCTGACCGCGTTCCTGGCCCTGGTCGGCGCGCTGGTCGGTGTCCGAGCCGCTCCCGGGGTTCAGCGACACCACGACCACGATCGCCCCGACGACCAGAATCGCCAGCGCGGTCGCGCCGAGCGCCACCATGGACTTCCCGGAGCCCCCGCGCCGTTTCGGACCCTCGGGGCCGCCGGCCGCGTACATCCCGCCACCGGGGCCGCCGGGGCCGCTGTAGTGCCCCTGTCCGTACTCCGGACCGTGCCCGTAGTCGTGCTGGCCCGGGTAGGGGCCCTGGCCGTAGTAACCGCCACCGCCGTGCCCGCCCGGGTAGGGGCCCTGGCCGTAGTAACCGCCACCGCCGTGCCCGCCCGGGTGCGGCGTCTGCGGGCCGCTGGCGTACTGCTGTGCCGGGTAGCCCCCGCTTCCGCGGCCGTGCCCCGGGTAGCCGCCGCTGTGGCCTCCACGCGCCTCCTGGGGGTCGCTGTCGGACAGCCCGCCCGCAGCCGCTGCGCCCAGGGCGCCGCCGGCCGCGGCCGCGCCCATCATCCCGACGGCACCCGGGCCGCCGGACGAGCCGCCGGACGGGCCGCCGCCTTCGCGGCACTGGCGCAGAAGGTCCAGGGCCTGGTCGACGGTGAGCCGACGGGCAGGATCGCGGTCCAACAGGCCCGTGATCACCGGCTCCAGCCACCCGGCCCGCTCCATCGGGGGCAGCGGGGCGGAGATGACCGCGGCGATCGCGGCGGTGATGTTGTCGCGCCGGAACGGGGACGTCCCCTCGACGGCCGCGTACAGGGTGACGCCGATCGCCCACAGGTCTCCCCGGTGCTCGGCCGGGCCGCCCTCCAAGCGCTCGGGCGGCATGTACTCGGGCGAGCCGATCAGCGCCCCGGTCCGGGTGATGCTCGGACCGCCTTCCATGGTGGCGATACCGAAGTCCGTGAGGATGACCCGGCCGTCCGAGGACATCATGATGTTGCCCGGCTTGATGTCCCGGTGCAGGACACCCGCCCCGTCCGCCGCGCGCACGGCCTGCAGGAGGGACTCGGCGATGTCCGCGACCCGCTCGGGAGGCAGGGAACCGGCCTCGCCCAGCATGTCCTGGAGGGAACCGCCCTCGACGAGCTCCATGACCACCCACGGGTTGTGCTCGTACTCGAAGACGTCGTGGATGGTGATGACCGTGGGGTGGGCGATCCGCGCGGCCGACTGCGCCTCCCGGCGCACCCGGGCGTGGGCGTCGTCGCGCTCCGCGTCGGTGAAGTGTCCGGGGAGGAGGACCTGTTTGATCGCGACGACGCGGTCCAGGGCGGTGTCGTGTGCCTCCCACACAATGCCCATACCGCCGCGGCCGAGCTCACGGCGCAGGACGTAGCGGTTCGCGATGGCGCGTTCGCTGTTACTCGACATCTATCGCCCTCTCGAAGCGGGCTCCATACGGGGTGCTCTGACAAGAATGTCCGACGTGCCCCGCAGAGGAAAGGTTCGTGGTGGTGGAGGAGAGGTATCGCATCGGTATGCGGGAGCGGTGGCCCGGGCGGTCGCCCGGGCCGGTCGGGACCACACCACGGGGCACCTCGCGTGCGCGAGGTGCCCCGTGCGGGTATGACCGGTGACCGGAACTACTGGGAGTTGGTCATCTTGAGGACGTCGAGGGCGGCGTCGAGCTGAGCTTCCGTCAGCTTGCCGGACTCGAGGTAGCCGCGCTCCAGTACGACCTCGCGGATGGTCTTCTTCTCGGCCAGCGACTGCTTGGCGACCTTTGCGGCCTCCTCGTAGCCGATGTACCGGTTGAGCGGCGTGACGATCGACGGGGAGGACTCCGCGTAGGTGCGGCACTGGTCCTCGTTGGCCTCGATACCGGCCACGCAGCGGTCGGCGAAGACCGTGGAGATGTTGGCGAGGAGGCGGATCGACTCGAGCACGTTGCGGGCCATCATCGGCAGCTGGACGTTCAGCTCGAAGTTGCCGGAGGCGCCGCCGAAGGCCACCGCGGCGTCGTTGCCGACGACCTGCGAGGAGACCTGGAGCATGGCCTCGCACAGGACCGGGTTGACCTTGCCCGGCATGATCGACGAGCCCGGCTGCAGGTCGGGGAGGAAGACCTCGGACAGGCCGGTGGTCGGACCGGAGCCCATCCAGCGGATGTCGTTGGCGATCTTGCAGTAGCCGATCGCGATCGCCCGCAGCTGGCCGGAGAGCTCGACCAGGCCGTCGCGGGCGCCCTGTGCCTCGAAGTGGTCGCGGGCCTCGGTCAGGGGCAGACCGGTGTTGGCGGCGATCTCGGCGATGACGCGGGGGGCGAAGCCCTCGGGGGTGTTGATGCCGGTGCCGACGGCGGTACCGCCCAGGGGCAGCTCGGCCACGCGCGGGAGCACGGCCTCGATGCGCTCGACGCCGTAGCGGACCTGCGCGGCGAAACCGGCGAACTCCTGGCCCAGGGTGACCGGGGTGGCGTCCATGAGGTGGGTGCGGCCGCTCTTGACGACGGACGCGAACTCGGTGGACTTGCGGGTGAGTTCACCCTCCAGGTGGCGCAGCGCCGGGATCAGCTCGTTCTGCACGGCCGAGGTGGCGGCGATATGGATGGAGGACGGGTACACGTCGTTGGACGACTGCGAGGCGTTCACGTGGTCGTTGGGGTGAACGTCGAGGCCGGTGCGCTCCTTGGCGATGCTCGCCACGACCTCGTTGGTGTTCATGTTGCTGGAGGTGCCAGAGCCGGTCTGGAAGACGTCGATCGGGAACTCGTCGTTCCACTTCCCTTCGGCGACCTCGAGGGCGGCCGAACGGATGGCCTTGCCGAGGTCGTCGGCGATGACGCCCAGCTCGGCGTTCACCTTGGCGGCAGCGGCCTTGACCTCGCCGAGCGCGGCGATGTTCGCGTTCTCCAGCCCCTGGCCCGAGATCGGGAAGTTCTCGACGGCACGCTGGGTCTGGGCCCGCCATTTGGCCTCGGCCGGGACCCTGACCTCGCCCATCGAGTCGTGCTCGATACGGAACTCACTCATTGCAACCCATCTCTCCTGGGAAAACCTGTGACCTAAAGCCTGCCAGACGCGGCGGAGCAGATCGCACCTCACCCGGGCTTCCCGCTGTTACACGTGTCATGTTGACGTCGTCCCAGGTCATGGCCCTAAGAGTTGAGCTGGGGCCGGTTGCGCCGTCGGGGCAGGAAGCGTCGGCGCTTAGGGGCGCGTACCCGCACGCTGCCGAAGATGCTGAACCCGCCGACCTCCAGGACCGGGGGGTTGGACAGGGTGGGGCGGCGTGCGTTGGTGCTGCGCCTGCCGAAGAAGGACCAGCCGGTGAGCCGCACCTCCACGCCTTCGGGGACGTCGATGATGACGCGGCCGAAGAACACGCTGGCCGACATCCGGTGGTGGTTGTGTGTGAGCAGGGCCTCGCGCATGTCGATCTCGGCGCGTCCGGCGACCGCCCCGGCTGGTTCGTCGGGGAGCGCCACCCACCGTCCCTTGCGGGTGAGGGTGGTGAACCAGCTGACCATCGGCTCGGGATCCAGCTGGATGGGTTGTTCCTCCGCGGACATGAGGTCGGCGGTGATCTTCGGGAGTTCGCCGAGGGTCTTCGCCTCCTGCGCCTGGTTCAGGCGCTCCTCGAACTCGTCCATGTCGAGGCGGCCGTCGGTCACAGCGGAGCGCAGGACTTCGCTGACTCGTTCGCGGTCGCTGTTCGAGGCCCTCATTCGGGCGGGGGATACGTCCTCACTCACGCCAGCAAGACTAAAGGAATCGCGCCCTGGCGGAACGAGTCCCACAGGCGGTAAAGGCGGCGGTGACGGATCGGTGAGGGGCCGGTGGCACGTGGGGCTGTGCGGGGCCGCGGGTCCGGCAGGGCCGGGCCCGCGGCCACCGCTCACAGGCGGACCAGCGCCCGGTGGGCCGTTTCGGACACGGCCAGGGGGCGTACCGCCAGGCGGACCAGGGCACGGGCGTTGTCGTCGCCCGCGACCCGGTTGGCGCTCAGTTCTCCGCACGAGAGGCAGCGGTGGATGATCAGCCACTCGCCGTCGGGGCGGGCGCTGACACTGGTCGCCGCCATCCGGCCGTGGCAGTCGGCGACCCGGTCACCCGGGACACGACCGTCCACGTGCAGGCTGGTGAGGCAGTGCGGGCAGTGGTTGCGGTGTGCGGTGCCCAGTGCCCGTAGCGGCACGTCGAGCCGGCAGTGGGCGCAGCGGAAGGACTCCGCGACCGGTCCGGACCGGCGGCCCTGTTCGCCCCTGGCCCGTAGGGCGGCCTTGGGGCGCTGCTGTCGGCGCCGTCCGCGCCGGCCACGCGAGCCGTTCCGGTCGCTGTGGCGGCGGTCGTTGTTGAGTCGGCCCACGCTCACACCTCCCCGAGCATCTCGAGCGGGAACGGCGGTTCGGCGAGCGGGCGTACTGCGATCCGCATCAGGACGAGCGGGTTGTCGTCGGTGGCCACGGCGCTCTCGGACAGTTCGTCACAGCGGACGCAACGGTGGACGAGTCGCCACTTGCCGTCGCGTGGAACGACGACGGAGATGGGTGTCATGCGTCCGTCGCAGTCGGAGCGGCCGCCGTCGATCTGGTCGTGGACGTGGCGCGAGTGCAGGCAGCTCGGACAGTGGTCGCGCGGTTCGCCGTCGAGGGCGTGCACGCCGAGGCCGCAGAGAAGACAGGTGAAGGTTTGGCTGGGTTCGGTGTTGGACACCCGGAAACTCCTTGCTGGAGAGTGAGAACAGATCAACAGCAAGAGCGCCGAGCGGGTCTCGACGTGGGCGGGGTCCGGTCAGGCGTCCGAAGGGATTCGGGGCAGGCGGAGGCCCGCGCGGCTGTGAGGCGCGCTCGGCGCGTTCCGGGGCATACTCACCTGTCCGTTTCCAAGGGGCGTCCCAGCCCCGCGTGCGTGTTCGAATCCGTCCCCTTGACGTTAGACAAGGGGCGAAAGTGGGCGCAACGTGTTTTTCCTCGCCTGTGGACCCGGTCGGGAAGCGGGAGGGCCGGGCAGCGGGAGGGCCGGGGCCAGACGTATCGGAGGAAGGGGCGGGATCAGACGTATCGGAGGAAGGGGCGGGGCCGGGCCGGGCGACCAACACCGTCGTAGAGCCTGGTGGCAAAGGGGGTTTGGTTGCCCAGCCCTTGGGCTGGGCCGCTTTCCGCGTGGGTGGGGAGCCCGCGTGGGGAGTCCGCGTGGGTGGGGGCTGAGGGTGGCTGGGGTTCCCCGCTGGTGCGGGTTTCCCCGTTTCCTGCCGCTTGATGGTGGCCGTCTCCGCTGCGCGCGTCAAGGTCGTCGCCATCGAGCGCTTCGCGCATCATTGGCGCTCCACCTTGACCCGCTTCGCTGCGACGGCGGGTCGGCGGCAGTCAGGAAACGGGGGACGTGTGGTCGGGGCCGTGGATGCCCCGGCCTTCGGCCGGGAACTGCTCCGAGCCTGCGGCCCGGTCCGGCCGTGGCCGGCCGGATTCCTTCCCGTGGGTCTGGTTGTGTCGGCAGGCGCGTCGCAATCCAGTGGCCGGTGGGCGACGAAGGGCCCGAACAGGTGCTTGGGTGGCTGGGCGCGTCCCACCGGTCTGGCGGCTCGGTGGTGGGTGGCCTATACGGGTGCGGGTGGTGCTGTTGGACCGGTCGGGTGTGGGTTCCAGGGCATCGAACCCCCCTGTTGGAGTCATTTTGGGCGCCGAGATTGCCTCCAGGGAGGGGGTTCACTGGCCCGGGTGCTTCTGGGCGGGGGCTCGGCGCCCCAGGCGCCCCCATGTGGGGGGGGGGTAGCGGGCGCCCCCGGTGGGCGCCCCACACGGAGGCAGCCCCGCTGTCCGAAACCGGCCCGGCGAAGATGACCGCTGCGTCCGAAACCGGTTCATCCCCGATGATCTTGCCCCCAGCTCCACCCTCGGCCGTCGAGGGTTGAGACAGGGGCAAGATCATCGTTGGAAAGGGGGCCCACCCCTGACCGAAAGTCCGGTGGGACGCGCCCGGCCATGCGCCCGGCCTGTTCGGGTCCTTCGTCGCTGGCTGGTCACTGGATTGGGACGCGCTGGCCGATGAAGCCGGGCGGATGGGCAGGGATCCGGCCGGTCACGGCCGGACCGGGCGAAGCCCGGCCCTTCGGGCCGAAGGCCCGGGGCCCGAAGGGCCCCTTGGGGCCCCGACCACACGTCCCCCGTTTCCTGACTGCCGCCGACCCGCCGTCGCAGCGAAGCGGGTCAAGGTGGAGCGCCACCGACGCGCGAAGCGCTCGATGGCGACGACCTTGACGCGCGCAGCGGAGACGGCCACCATCAAGCGGCAGGGAACGGGGAAACCCGCACCCAACAACAAACCCCAGCCACCCTCAGCCCCCACCCACGCGGATTCCCCACCCACGCGGATTCCCCACCCACGCGGATTCCCCACCCACGCGGATTCCCCACCCACGCGGATTCCCCACCCACGCGGATTCCCCACCCACGCGGATTCCCCACCCACGCGGATTCCCCACCCAC